>JANOUM010000411.1:0-9831 GCA_031416855.1 Rhodoferax sp.
GGGGCGCTGGTGCTGGCCTTTGGCTGGGTGATGCTGCCGTTCCTGCTGGTGCACAACATCGTGGCGTGGTGGCAACTCACCTCGGCGAACTACGTCGAGCACTACGGGTTGTTGCGCGCACGCCGGTCCAACGGCCGTTACGAGACGCCGCAGCCGCACCACTCCTGGAACACCAACCACCTGGTGACCAACCTGGCCACCTTCCATCTGCAGCGCCATTCAGACCACCATGCACATCCGTCGCGCCGCTACCAGTCGCTGCGCCATTTCGAGCAACTGCCGCAACTGCCCAGCGGCTACTTCGGCATGTTTCCGCTGGCCTACCTGCCGCCCCTGTGGTTTCGTGTCATGGATCGGCGCCTGCTGGCATTGCCGCATGTGCAGGGTGACCTGCGACGCGTGAATGTCGATCCGGCAAGCCGTTCGAAGCTCCTGCAGCGTCATGGGCGGCCGCCGGCCGGTGGGCCCGCGGCAGGACACCCGGATCCTTGACCGACAATCCGCGCATGCAATCCGTCCCCCCACGTATTTTGTGCATCAACGGTGGTTCTTCCAGCATCAAGTTCGCGGTGTACCAGAACGGCCCGGTGATGCAGCGCCTGCTGTACGGGCAGATCGACCGCATCGGCCAGCCGCGCGCGCGCCTGACCTGTCGCCACCTGGAGAACCAGCACCGAGACAGCCACGAGCTGCCTTCGGGTGAACATGCCGCGGCGGTGCTGGCCCTGATGGACTGGCTGCCGCAACAGCCGGAACTGACTGGCCTGGCCGGTATCGGGTACCGGGTGGTGCACGGCATGCGCCACATGGAGCCGGAGCGGGTGTCCCCTGCGCTGCTCGACGAACTGCGCGTGATCCAGATGCATGACCCCGACCATCTGCCCGGCGAGATCGCGCTGATCGAGGCCCTGACGCGGCGTTACCCGGAACTGGCGCAGGTGGCCTGTTTCGACACCGCGTTCCACCGCAACATGCCGCGGGTGGCCACGCAACTGGCCGTGCCGCGCTACCTTGAGGCGCGCGGCCTGCAACGTTATGGGTTCCACGGCCTGTCGTACGCCTACCTGATGGAGGAGCTGGACCGCATCGCCGGCCACGCCACCGCCCGCGGGCGCGTCGTGCTGGCCCATCTGGGCAGTGGTGCCAGCATGGCTGCGGTGCTGGACGGTGCGGGCATCGACACCAGCATGGGCTTCACGCCCAATTCGGGCCTGCCCATGGGCACTCGTTCGGGTGATGTCGAGCCGGGGGTGTTGAACTACCTCGCGCGCGTGGAGGGCATGAGCGGCAGCCAGATCGACGACATGCTCAACCATGCGTCGGGCCTGCGCGGGGTGTCCGGGACCAGCCCGGACATGCGCGACCTGCTGGCGCTGGAAGCCACCGATGGGCGGGCCGCGGAGGCGGTGGCCCTGTTTTGCTACCAGGCCAAGAAATGCGTGGGCGCATATGCGGCAGCGCTGGGCGGGCTCGACACCCTGGTGTTTGCTGGCGGCGTGGGCGAACATGCGGCGCCGGTACGCGCGCGCATCTGCTCCGGACTCGGTTTTCTGGGCCTGGAAATCGACGCCGCACGCAATGCCAACCATGCCGGCGTGATTTCCACCGACACCAGCCGGGTAACCGTGCGAGTCATCGGTACCGATGAGGAACTGATGATCGCGCGCTCGGTGTGCCGGGTCGTCGGTCTGACCGCGTCAGTGGCCGGCACGGCACCGGGCTAATCACCGGTTGGCGTCAGCGTCCGCGAAAACTCGGATGGCGCTGGCCGCACGCGTGTCGGCGGCCTGTGGCTGTGCACCGTACCGATGTTGATGCAGCACACCGGGTGGTCGCCATCGGCCAGTGCCAGCAGTGCATTCAGGCGCGGGGATGCCATGGCCTGGCCGCTCGTCAGCCCGGTGCCGTAACCCAGCGCATGTGCCCCGAGCAGCATGTTCTGGATCGCGGCGCCCAGCGAGACCATGCGCTCCAGCGCCGGGGTGTCGGGCTCGCGCTGCCCGAGGCAGGCTACCGCCACCAGCAACAGTGGCGCCCGATGGGCCTTGTCACGTGCGGCCTGGACTTGGGCCGGCGCCGCATCCGGGTCCCGGTCCAGCAGGGCCTGCGCGAAGACCTCGGCCAGACGGTGGCGCTGTTCCACCGGGATGCCCACAAAACGCCAGGGCGTGAGTTGCCCATGGTCGGGTGCGGCTGCGGCCAGCCGCAGCAGGGCATCGAGCTCGGCGCTCGACGGACCGGGGTGGTCGAGGCGCTTCGCAGACACGTTCTGCCGTGTGGTGATCAGCAGCTGTGCCGCCCGGTAGGCGTCGCGGTCGATGGCAGGGGTCCTTGGCACGCCCGGCCACCCCTGTCAGGCTAGAACCGGCCGGCGTTGCGGCGCCGGTTCAGCTGCGGGTCACCGCCATCGGGCTGAAGAAAGCTCGGCGCAATCGCCGCCAGCGCGCCGGGCTGGATGCCGATCGCGGCAAGCCCCGGCGCGCCGGGCGTGGCGATATTGTCCACCTGCATCGAATCCAGGTTGTCGCGGCTCATCAGGGGAATGCCCGGGGCCAGTTCCATCATGCGCGCCTGCAGTCGCCCCAAGGCCATCGGCAGGCCCACCACCATGCGCTCGTGGCCGGACACGCGGCCAGCCAGCTGCACCAGTTGCCTGAGGGTGAACACGTCGGGGCCGACTGCCTCGAGCACCGGCGGCGCGTGCGGGTGCAGCAGCAACTGCACCAGGGCCTGTGCCACATCTTCCACCCACACTGGCTGGAAGCGGGCGTCGGCCCCGGCCAGGGGCATGACAGGAAAGACGGACTGCAGGCGCGCGAACAGGTTCATGAACTGGTCGCCGGCACCGAAGATGACGCTGGGCCGCAGGATCCGCAGGTCCAGGTCGCCGGCGCCGAGGGCGGCTTCGCCCTGCGCCTTGCTGCGCTGGTACATGGACGGCGCGTTGGCCGCTGCCCCGAGTGCGCTGACATGCACCACCCGGCGCACACCCGTGGCCTGGCAGGCGCGCACCAGCTTTTGCGGCAAGGCCACATGCACGTGCTGAAAGGCGTCTTCGTTGCCATGCAGGATCGCCACCAGGTTGAGGACTGCGTCGTGGCCGCGCACCAGTTGGGTCAACGCCGCTTCGTCATGCACGTCGGCCACCACCAGGTCGACCCAGGGCAGCGGCAGCACCGCCTTGCCGGTGTCTGGCCGGCGCGTCGGCACGGTCAGGCGGCAGTTCAGTTGCGAGGCTTTCTCGCACACATGGCGGCCGACGAAGCCGGTGCCACCCAGTACCAATACCCTTTGCAACATGCGTTTACCCCACCCGCTCAGGGCAGATCCTTGTTTTCCACGTCCACATTGCCAAGGCGAGGTCCGATGCTGCCCAGGCGTGCCTTGAGGGACTGCGGTTGCCCGGTGAGAATGGCGGCGTAACTGGTGGTGTTGCTGAGCACTTTCTTGACGTAATCGCGGGTTTCTGCGAACGGCACGTTCTCGGCCCAGATCGCGGCCTCCAGGATCGGGCCGTTGCGCCAGCTGCGCGGCCTCCCGGGCCCGGCGTTGTAGGCGGCAGCCGCCAGCGGCAGGGAGCCGGCGAAGTCGTCCAGCACCAGCTTGAGATAGCCAGTGCCGATGGCGATGTTGGTGTCGCGATCGGTGATCTGGCCGGGCGTGAAGCTGGTCAGGCCGATCTTCTTGGCGGTCCATTTGGCGGTCGCCGGCATCACCTGCATCAGCCCGGAAGCGCCCACGGAGGACCGGGCGTCCATGATGAAGCGGCTCTCCTGGCGGATCAGCCCGTACACATACGCCGGATCCAGGCCGATCTGGCCGGCGCGCTTGACGACCGCTGCCTGGTGCGGCATGGGAAAGCGCTGCTCGAAATCGATCACGCCACGCGTGCGCTCACTGGTGTTGATGCAGCGGTCCCAGACTTCGCGCTGGCAGGCCCGGTCGGCGGCGGCCAGCAGCGCACGGTCGTCCATGCCGCCCTTGTCGTGCAGGTTGGTGCTGTAGTTCCATTCGCGCACCCCTTCGCTGCGCAGGCCGATGGCGATGGCATGCAGCGCGCGGGTCAGGCCGGCGTTGGACTTTGCAGTTTCTTTCTCGTCGGCGGTCGAAGGCGCGGGCTTGTCGGGCACGGCGATCTTGCGGCCGAGGTCCTCCAGTGCCAATTGCTCGTAGAAGCCGCGCACGCTGGCGATGCTCTCCAGCAGCCGCCCGGCCTCCTGGCGGTCGGCCTCGTTGCGCCCGGGTGCCAGCAGGGCGCGTGCGCGCCAGTACGTCCATGCAGGATCGCGGCGTTGCTGCTCGTTCATTGCACCGGTGGCTTCCAGCACCTGCGGCCACATGCCGGCGCGCAAGGCTGCACGCACCTTCCAGACCAGGTGGTCTTCGTGCATGAACTTGTCCTGCCCGTTCTCGAACCAGCCCATGGCGCTGTCAGACAGGCGTTGCGCGGCGCGTTTGCCGATCACGCCCCAGATCCAGCTGCGTTCTTCCTGTGTCAGCTGCGTCCTCCAGCGCAGCTTGTCCAACTCGGCGGCGGCCAGCGCCGGATCCTCTGCGGCGAGTCGTATCAAAGCCAGCGTGACCAGCTCCTTGGTGCGGGGCAGCAGCGCGGTGAGTTTCTCGTCCAGGTAGCGCGATGGATGGCTGTAGATCGCGCTCGCCTTCGCGGCCCAGTCGGGGTTGAGCAGGTTCAGGGCCTGGGTCACGACCCGCTGGCGGTCGTTCTCCATGCCCAGGCGCGCGCGCAGCCAGGCTGCGTGCGGCTTGAGTTTGCCAGCCTTCAGTTGTTGCTCGGCCGCCGCCGTGCAGCCATCGTCGGCTTCGCGCTGGGCCAGCCAGAACTCCTGCACCTGCCCGGCCACATCGACGGTGCCGGCGTTGAAGTCCGCCATCAGGGCGTAACACCGCACCGATCGGTCATCGTTCATGCGGAACTTCGGGTACTCCCGGTTGAACGCGGCCCAGTCGCGCCGCTGGCCCAGCATCAGCAGCCAGTCGTTGCGCAAGCGATCCTCCTGGTAGCTGCCGGCCAGGCGTTGCAGGGTGTCCTGGATCTCCTTGGTGCTGGCTTCATCGAGCCGCGCGCGCAGTTCCCAGTAGATCGCCCAGGGCTCCAGCACATGGCCCTGCAGCTGCGGCAGCAGGGCGGCGAGTCGCTTGCGGTCGAACTTCCTGAAAGCCTCGGCGGTCTCCAGCGCGGCCTCGTCGCCCTTGGCCGTGTCCCTGGTCTGCGCGTGTGCTGCCGGGGCGGCACCCGCCGCCAGCACGAGGGACAGGGCGATCGATGTCAGAATGGCGGCGAACTGCATGTGGGGATTATGGACAACTCCGACGACCGCAAGACGCTGGAAAAGAAAGCCCTTCGCAAGGCATTGATCGCACAACGCCTGGCGATGCCCAACCGCCAGGCACGCGCCAACATCCTGCAGGACGTGGTACGCATCTGGCTGGTGGGCCGGCCCGATACCGTGATCGGCGCCTACTGGCCGATCAAGGGCGAATTCGATCCGCTGCCGGCACTGCACCGCTGGAAGGAAGACGGCGAACTGATCGACCAGCCCCAGCCCCGGCGCATCGGTCTGCCGGTGGTCGACAAGGTGCACAAGACGCTGGTGTTCCATGCCTGGTACCCCGGTTGCCGCATGGAGGAAGACGCATACGGCATTCCCAAGCCCAAGGACACCGAGGTGATCGTCCCGACCCTGCTGTTCGTGGCCTGTGTGGGCTACGGCATTGGCGGCTACCGGCTCGGTTACGGTGGCGGCTTTTACGACCGAACCCTGGCCACGCTGCAGCCCAAACCGTTCACCGTGGGCCTGGGTTTCACCAACGGTTTTCTGCCCGACTTCGAGCCCGCGCTGCATGACATTGCGCTGGATGCGATCCTGAACGAGAACGGTGCCGTCTGGCCGGTTTAGGCCTTTAGCGCCGTCGCGTCCTGGCGAGGGTGCTGCGCGGAGTCTTGCGGCTCACCGGGACGGACGCCGGATCGGGCGTGGCGGTCGCGGCGGGGGCCTCCAGCTCGCCCATCGCCACCCGGGTCAGCGCCGCCTGAGCCTGCAGCCAGCGGCAAAACGCCACGATCTCCGGCCGTTCGGCGGCGCGCGGCCCCACGATCAGCCAGTACACCAGCGGCGAATCCATCCGCATGTCGGGCAGGATCTCCACCAGGTCGCCGCTGGCCAGGCTGTCGGCCACCAGCGGCATGCGGGCCAGCGCTACGCCCTGGCCGGTCAGCGCTGCCTGCGCGATCTGGTGCGCGTAGTTGAAATACAACCAACGTTTGGGTTCGAGTTGCTTGAAGTGGTAGGCGTCGAGCCAGCGCCGCCAGGCCAGGAATTCGAGGCTCCGGTTGCGGTGCCCGTCGCTGGCCTCGATCAGCGCGAAATGTGCCAGGTCGGCGCCCCGCCTGAGCGGATGCCCGCTCTTGATCAGCCAGGGGCTGGCCACCGGGGTGAGCTGCTCGCCGAACAGCCGGATGGCGCCGGCCGGCACGCTGCCGGCGGGGGCATAACGCAAGGCGATGTCAACGTCGGCCGTGTCCAGCTCGACCTGGGTGTCGGTCGCATCGATTCGCAGGTCGATGTCGGGGTGTTCGCTCTGGAACGCTTCCAGCCGCGGTATCAGCCACATCGATGCAAACGAGGCCCAGGTGGTGATGGCCACGCTCTTGCGACCGGCGCTGCGCCGGATCATGCGCACCGCGTTGTCCAGGCGTTCGAGTGAAGGCACCACCGCACGCAACAATTGCCCGCCCGCGCTGGTGAGTTCCACTGCGCGCGTATGGCGCAGGAACAGCGCCACACCCACTTCGTCCTCCATGGCCTGGATCTGCCGGCTGACGGCGCTCTGTGTCAGCGACAGTTCTTCGGATGCAGCGCGAAAGTTCAGCTGCCGCGCTACCGCTTCGAAGGCGCGCAGGTGGCCCACCGACAACGGCCGGGTGCGCCGGTAGTTCTCCGAGTGCAGCATGTGCCGGGCCCTTTCAAGACGGGTGTGATTGATGCGTTTATAGCATTAGTCAGGGAGGGCGAATTCATTGGACCTGTTGAACAGTCGGGAGGATGATTCAGGCATGGTGAGTTGAAAAGGAGATTCTCATGGCTTCCCGGAATGCGCTCAAATTGCAACAATGCCCACTCGGCTCCGCAATCCCGGAATGCTGGAAGCTGGTGCCCGACCGCGCACTCACGCTGCTGCCGGATGCTGCGGGCGTGATACGGGTGTCGCGCGGGCGGGTCTGGGCCACGCTGGAGGGCCCGCACCACGGGCCAGCCAACGACTGGGGCGATGTCGTGTTGCGCAGCGGCGAGCATTTGCAGTTGCTTGCAGGCCAGCAGGTGGTGGTGGAGGTATATGGCCCGGCCGTCAACGAAGCGGCGTACTTCAGCTGGGAGCCCGCGCACCCGAGCCCGGCGCAGGACGGGTTTTCTGCTTCGCCCTGGGGCGATCCACTGGCCCGCCCCGTGGCGCAAGCCGGCAATCCGCTGTCGCGTCTGGCACGGCCGGTCGTGCACGCCATGGTGCGGATCGGCAACGGCCTGCAGTGGCTGGTGCAGGGCCGCGGACGGGCCCTGTCCCCCATGGAATTCAATCAGCCCTGAGCGGCCCGGGTTGGCTACGCGGGTTTCGGCCTGTTGTGGCCTGGTTTGGTGCGTGTTGACTTGGCGCCAACCGGCGGCTGCCTGGGTGTGCGGTTGCGGCGCAGGTCCGCCTTCAGGTCTGCTGCTGCCCGTGCCTTCAGTGCGCTCTCGTGAGCCCGGCGCGCCCAGGGCGCCATCGCATGGGCGGCGTCCAGCGCGTCGTCGGGCGGGTTGTAGTAGTTCAGGCTGCGGTCGACGACCCGGTCGCCCTGGCGCATCGGGTAGGTGAATCGCGCGCAACCCGCGGCCTCGAACAGGCTGCGCGTGTCGTCGTCGGCCTTGAGCCACAACTTGCCTCCACTGCCCAGGTCAGCCACGAGCGCGACTGTCAGCCCGTCCACACTCAGCCCCCAGCCGCCGAACATGCGGCGCTTGCGCGGGCTGCCCACGCTGCTCAGCAGTTCGCAGCAGAAATCGGCGAAATCGGCGGAAACAGGCATGGAGAAAGTGTAGCTGCGGGTTGGGCGACGAGCCGTTGCGCCGCGGTCGGGCTGGGGTGGTTTCATGCATTTGTTGCAAGCGTATGCAAATTAACTAGAATCCAGATCGGAGGGTGCCGGCGTTGTTTGGCGTCTGTCCCGGGCGCCAACCGACCGAATACAGCACAGGTACCACCCCATGCTCACCGAAGCCACCAACCTTGCCAACAAGCGCGCCGTCTGGTCCGCCATGAACGCCATCGCCGAGTCCAGCCCGGCCACGCTGCCGGCCCGACTGGCCAGCATCTACCATCCGGACGCCGAGTGGCGCGGCTCGCATCCCTGGAACGAGTTGCGTGGCGTGGAAGCCATCGAGCGTGTGGCCTGGGGCCCGCTGTTGCATTCCTTTCCGGATTTGGAGCGCCGGCACAGCATCGTGATGGGCGGCCAATACCAGGGGCGTGCCTATGTGGGTCTGGTCGGCCACCTGGCCGGCAGTTTCCGGCGCGACTGGCTGGGCATTCCCGCCACCGACCAGGTGATCACCCTGCGTTACGGTGAATTCCACCAGATGGTGGATGGCAGGATCGTGCAAAGCACGGTGCTGCTGGATGTGCTCGATGTGATCCGCCAGGCCGGCTGCTGGCCGCTGGCACCCAGCCTGGGTCAGGAGGGCGTGTGGGCCGGGCCGCATTCTGCCGACGGGCTGCTGTTCGCACCGCAGGATGCCGACGAGTCCGCCGCCAGCCTGAAACTGTCGTTGGACATGCAGGCCACTCTGGGCGCCTACGACGATGCGCAGGCCGGCCGCGAAGGCCTGCTCAGCATGCCGCAAAAGCAGTACTGGCACCCGAAGATGATGTGGTATGGCCCCAGCGGTATTGGTACCACGCGGGGGCTGGAGGGCTTCGTCGACTACCACCAACTGCCGTTTCGGATCGCCTTTCCGCGCACGCCGAACCAGCCCCAGCCGCCCGGCATGGGCCAGCATGGCGGCAGCCACTACGTGCGCATCGGCGACGGGCGCTTCTCGGCCACCGGTGGCTGGCCGAGCCGGCACATGATGCACCTGGGCGGTGGCTGGCTCGGGCTCGGTACCACCGGCCGGCCGGTCACCATGCGCGTGATGGATTTCTACCTCGCTGACCAGGGCCTGATCCGCGAGAACTGGGTGCCGATCGACATCCTCAACGTGCTGCTGCAGTTGGATGTGGACGTGTTGGCACGGGTGCGCAGCCCGTTCGCGCGCCGCCAGGCGGCCTGAACTCCGGGAAAGTACCTATCCAAAACCCGGTTGTCAATGTTAAATTGCATACGTATGCAAAAACTTGAAAGCCGACTTCTTTCAATCCACCATAGGTTCAACCATCCATGATCCGATACCTCAAGCGCGGCAAGGACGCCCAGGGCCGCGCCGAAGACGACGCACAGGTCCGTACCACCGTCGAAGGCATTTTGAAAGACATCGAACAGCGCGGCGACGATGCTGTGCGCGCCTACAGCCGCAAGTTCGACAACTGGGACCCTGCCAGCTTCACGCTGTCGCGCTCCGATATCGAGGCTGCCATTCGCAAGCTCTCGCCACGCGAGGTCGAGGACATCCGCTTCGCCCAGACGCAGATCCGCAACTTCGCCCAAATCCAACGCGACAGCATGCAGGATGTCGAGGTCGAAACCATGCCTGGCGTGGTCCTGGGGCACCGGCACATCCCCGTCAACGCGGCTGGTTGTTATGTGCCCGGTGGCAAATACCCGCTGATCGCCTCGGC
>JANOUM010000412.1:0-5186 GCA_031416855.1 Rhodoferax sp.
CCCGCAGGGCGCGTAGTGAGTTCTGCGGCCCGACCCTCGGGCGAGCACCACAGGGCAGTCGGCGCGTTCAGCGCCCGACCGCTCCAGTATGAGCCCCCGCCGGGCTGCGCCTGTCGCGACGCGCGCCAACGCCAACGCCAACGCGAACGCGAACGCAAAGCATGCAACGGATGACCGCAACGGCCCGTTTGCTGCCTCTCGACTTCTTACGCTCGACCGCGAACCGGTGTGAGTCGCGCCCACAACGCTATCTGCGCGACCGGCTGACACCCACCGGAAGCGCGACGGCGGCTTCCCACTGCGGTCCGTCGAACCATGCGCCGCCGTCAAGGTAGTCGCGCAGCATCGGCAAGGCGTCGAAGCCCCAGAACCAGCGCCCGTCGACCTCCATCGTCGGCACACCGAACAGGCCCCGCGCCACCGCATCGGCCGTGGCGGCCTTCAACTGCGCCTTGACATCCTCGCTGTTCGGCTCGCGCAGTGGTGCCAGTTGCTGCACCAGCGCCTGGAGCCGCTGTGGGTCGGCCGCATCGCCGCCCCCCCGCCAGACGTGGCGGAACAACAATTCCGTGACATAGCGGTTCGGTTGCCCAGAACTGCTGCTCGCGACCGCCAGCCGCAGCAACGCCAGTGGGTTGAACGGGTGGCTGGCCGGCATTTGCAGGTCCACACCCCGGCTGTGCGCCAACCACAACACCTGGCGGTACGTCCAGGCACGTTTTGGCGTGATCTCGGCCGGACCGAGTTGCCCGTGGTGACCCAGCACGGCGCCGAACAGCACCGGCTGGTAACACACGCTGTAACTCAGGTCTGCCAGGGCCTCGGGCAGTTGCTCGAATGCCAGGTAGGCGTAGGGCGAGATGACGTCGAAGTAGAAGGTGATGTGTTTCACTGGCCGGATTCCTTCAGTCCAACAGATGTCCCCGTGATGCCGGCGCGCAACACGATGTGTTGCCACACGTGCCGCCGTTCATCGTCGTCCTGCCGCCCCCAGACGATGATCTCCTCGATCGTGCGAAAACAGCCCTGGCACAAGCCGGTGTCGGCATCCATGCGGCAGACCGAGATACACGGCGACGGCACCAGGTCCGTCGCCGATTGCGCGAGTTCGGCCAAGCGGCCAAGGGTGTCGGACGCGCTCATCCGGGCGCCCGCAGTTCCACCACGTCGGCCACCGGCGCCCGGGTCAGGGCCTCCAGCGCGGCCGGCGTGAGTTTGAACACCGCATGCGGATGCCCGGCAGCGGCCCAGATCTCGTCGAACCTGAACAGATCCCGGTCGACAAGGGTCACGCAGGCCTGTGCATGTGCCACCGGCGCTACGCCGCCGATGCTGAAACCGGTGCGCAGCTTGACGAACTCCGCATCGGCACGAACCAGCTCGCCGCCGTCGGCGCACACCAGGGCCTGCACCTTGCGCTCATCCACCCGGCGGTCGCCCGAGGTGATCACCAGCACCGCCGCGTCGTCGCCCTGACGCCGGAAAACGATGCTCTTGGCGATCTGGCCCAGCACCACACCGAGCGCGTCGGCTGCCTGCTGGGCCGTGCGGGCCGCATTGCCCAGCAACATCGGCGCATGCGGATGCTCGTGCTCGCGCAGCCATCGCGCCATGCGCTGTGCACCCTCGGGCAAGGGCAGGGTTTCAGCCACGTTTGGCCAGCACCGCGGTCGCCACACGCGACCCGGACTTGCGCTGCAGGAAGTCGCTGATGTATTGCCCGGCGTCGATCAGGCGGTCGAGGTCGATGCCGGTGGCAATGCCCATGCCGTGCAGCATGTAGACCACGTCTTCCGTGGCCACATTGCCGGTCGCACCCTTGGCGTAGGGGCAGCCGCCGAGCCCGGCAACCGACGCGTCGAACTGCCAGACCCCCATCTCCAGGCAGGCCAAGGTGTTGGCCAGCGCCTGTCCATAGGTATCGTGAAAATGGCCCGAGATGTCGTCGATCGCAAAGTGCTGGAGCGTGGCTTCCATCGCGCGTTGCACCCTGGTCGGGGTACCCACTCCGATGGTGTCGGCCACACCCACATGCTGCACGCCGACATCCTTCATCAGGCCGGCCAGTCTGGCCACGGCCTCGGGCGCCACCTCGCCTTCGATCGGGCAGCCCACCACGCAGGACATGGCGCCGCGCACATGGATGCCCTTGTCCCGCGCCGCGGCAACGATCGGGCGGAAGCGCTCGATGCTCTGCACGATCGAGCAGTTGATGTTGCGCTGGCTGAAGGACTCGCTGGCCGCGGCGAACACAACAATCTCGTCGGGCCAGAAGGCGCGGTCCAGTGCCACGGCCGACTCGAAACCCTGCATGTTGGGCGTGAGCACCGAGTACCGCACGCCTGGCTTGCGCCGGATGCCGGACATCACCTGCGCGTTGTCGGCCAACTGCGGCACCCACTTCGGGCTGACATAACTGGTGACCTCGACCTCGTTCAGGCCGGCGGCCTGCAGGCGCTGCACCAGTTCGATCTTGACGTCGGCCGGCACGGTCTGCTTTTCGTTCTGCAGGCCGTCGCGCGGGCCGACATCGACCAGTTTGACACGTGGGGGAAGAGCCATGGCAAGTACCTCGGGTGAGATTTCGGGTGCGGTCAATAACCACGCGCCAGATCGACGATACCGGCCACGGATTGTCCCTGCTCCAGGGCCAGGATCTTGCCGGCGATCTGGGCCAGGCTGTCAGGCTGGAGCGTCTGCGCCGAAACGTGCGGCGTGACATGGATGCGCGGGTGGGTCCAGAAGGCATGGCCAGGCGGGAGCGGCTCGGTCTGGAATACGTCCAAAGCCGCGCCGGCGACGTGCCCGCTGTCGATCATGGCCAGCAAGTCGTCCTCTACCAGCAGTGCACCGCGGGCCACGTTGATCACAAAGGCGCCCGGTTGCAGCCTGGACAGCGTGGCGCGGCACACGAGGTTGCGGGTGTCGGGCGTCAGGGGCAACAGGCATACCAGGACCCGGGTTGCGGCCAGAAAATCGTCCAGCGCATCCGCACCGCAAAACCCCGTCACACCGGGTACGGGACGCGGCACACGGCTCCAGCCCCGGACCGGGAAGTCGAACTGCTGCACCGCCTGCGCCACGCGCTGGCCCAGCACGCCCATGCCCATGATCCCAACCGGAAAATCCCCGCGCGAGCGCGGCGCGCGCTGCAGCCACTGCCCGAGGCGCGCCTGCTGCTCGTAGGCCTCGAAGGCGCGGTAGTGGCGGATCAGCGCATGGCACACATACTCGGCCATCTGCACCGCCATGCCGGCGTCATCCAGCCGCACCACCTTCAGCCCGGCGGGCAGGCGCAACTGCAACAGCTTGTCGACACCGGCACCGATGTTGAACACCGCCTGGAGGCGGTTCTGTTCGTCGAAGAACTGCTGGGGTGGCGCCCAGACCACGCCATAGTCGGCTGGATCCGCGCCGGCCTGCCACACGGTGACATGCGCGCCTGGCAGCAAGGCGCGCAGGCCGTCCAGCCAGGGCCCGGGGTCGGCCCCGGGGTAACACAGGCTGACGCGCAAGCCCATCAGCTGACCAACTTCAGCAACTCGGCGCCTTCGGCCACCTGGTCGCCCGGCGCAAACAGCAGTTCGCCCACGGTGCCGTCAGCCGGTGCCGCGATGGTGTGCTCCATCTTCATCGCCTCCATTACCGCCAGCGCCTGGCCACGACGCACCTGGTCGCCGGCCTTGACGGCAAACGACAGGACCTTGCCGGGCATCGGTGCCGTGAGCCGGCCGCCTTCAGCCTGGTGGTCCCCGGCATGTGCCAGCAGGTCGATCGCCAGAATGCGCGTGGCGCCCTGGGGCGTGAACACATGGGTAGTTTCGCCCTGGCGGTGCACGAACACGGTGTGGCGCTGGCCGCCGAACTGCAGATCGATGCCCGACCCCGCCGCGGCAAATACCAGCACACCTGACGCGTCGCCCACAGCGAAATGCAGCGCGCCATCATGCAGGTAGGTCAGGCGGGCATCCTGCGCCACCCCCCCGAACTCGAACCCGAAACGCCGCTCGGCGACACCGAAGGCGCGCCAGCCGTCGCGCCGGGTGAAGGGGTCGCAGGCTTCCAGCGCGCGCTCGTCCAGCACGGTCTGCGCCACCGATGCTGCGGCCGCCAGCGCCAGGCCGACCGGCTCCTGCTGGAACAACACCGCCTGTTCACGCGGGATCAGGGCGGTGTCGAGCTTGGCCTGTGCAAACGACGGGCTGCGCACCACATACCGCAGGAACTGCACATTCGTGTGCAGGCCGACGATGCGCACCTGGGCCAGCGCGTCGTCCAGCCGGGCCAGTGCCTGTGCGCGGTCGTCGCCGTGCACGATCAATTTGGCCACCATCGAGTCGTAGAACGGGGAGATCGTGTCGCCCTCGTCCACCCCATCGTCGATGCGAACCTTGCCGCCGCCGTGGCTGCGCTCGAAACTGGAAGCCTGGGGTTTGCGGTACACCGCCAGGCGGCCGGTGGCCGGCAGGAAATTGTTGTCCGGGTTCTCGGCGCAGATGCGGGCCTCGATCGCGTGGCCGGTGATACGCAACTGGTCTTGCTGCAGCGGCAGGGGTTCGCCGCCGGCCACGCGCAACTGCCACTCGACCAGGTCCAGCCCGGTGATGGCTTCGGTCACCGGATGCTCCACCTGCAACCGGGTGTTCATCTCCATGAAGAAGAACTGCATGCTGCCGTCGCCGCGCTGCTCGACGATGAACTCGACCGTGCCGGCGCCGACATACTGCACGGCGCGCGCCGCGGCCACTGCGGCCGCGCCCATTTCGGCGCGCATCGCCGCCGTCATTCCTGGCGCCGGCGCCTCTTCCAGAACCTTCTGGTGGCGCCGCTGCACCGAGCAGTCGCGTTCATGCAGGTGGATGACATGGCCGTAGCTGTCGCCAAAGACCTGGATCTCGATGTGGCGCGGCCGCGTCACATAACGTTCGACCAGCACATGGTCGTCGCCGAAGCTGGACTGGGCTTCACGCTGGCACGAAGCCAGCGACTCGACGAAGTCCTCGGCCTTGTCGACGCGCCGCATGCCCTTGCCACCGCCGCCGGCGCTGGCCTTGATGAGCACCGGGTAGCCGATGCGCGCGGCCTGCTCGGCCAGGAAGGCGGGTTCGTTGTTGCTGCCGTGGTAGCCCGGCACCAGTGGCACGCCGGCCTTTTCCATCAGCGTCTTGGCGGCGCTCTTGCTGCCC
>JANOUM010000413.1:0-10547 GCA_031416855.1 Rhodoferax sp.
CGAGGCTCAGCGCCTGGGGGCGCAGAAACAGCTGCAGCGGGCCCTGCTGCCGGTCCAGCGCCGGCAAATGGCCCTCGAGGCGACCGGCGTCGGAGGTCCATCCGGTATCGCGCCGGAGCGCAAGTGCATTGCGGATGCCCAGGAACCGTGCCACGTACTCGGTGGCCGGGCGCTCGTAGACATTGCTCGCACTGTCGAGCTGCTCGATCTGCCCTGCGTTCATGACCGCCACCCGGGTTCCCAGGTTGAAGGCCTCGATCTGGTCGTGTGTCACGTAGATACCGGTGAAACCGAGCTCGCGATGGATCGCGCGCAGGTGGGCCCGCAGTTCGACGCGCAGCAGAGCATCGAGATTGGACAGCGGTTCGTCCAGCAGCATGATCTTGGGCCGCGGCGCCAGCGCACGCGCCAGCGCGATGCGCTGCTGCTGGCCGCCGCTGAGCATGGCGGGGAAACGGTCCGCCAGATGGCCGCACTGGACCACGTCGAGGACTTCGCGCGATCGCGCCACGCGGTCCGCCGCACTGGCCTTGCGGGCGCGCAGCGGGTACTCCACGTTGCGCTGCACCGTCATGTGCGGCCACAAGGAGTAGTTCTGGAACACCATGCCGATATCGCGCAAGTGGGTGGGCTGGTTCAGGCCGCTCGCCGAATCGAACACCGTCTTGCCCTCGAGCACGATGCGCCCCTCCTGCGCATCCTCCAGGCCCGCGACGCAGCGCAGCAGCGTGGTCTTGCCGCAGCCGCTGGGGCCCAGCAGCACCAGCATCTCGCCCGCCTCGACCTCGATGTCGACCTGATGGACCGCCACCACCTGCTCGCGCCCGGGGTAGCGTTTCACGAGCCGTTCGACTTTGAGTTCCTGCACGGTTCAACCCTTTAGTTGTGACGAATCGGTGCCGCCCAACCAGCCGGCAATGCACACGCCGATGACCGTCACCACGACCATGATCAGCGCCAGCACGGCGACCTGCGAATACACCCCCCCTGCCCACACGTCATACATCACGCTACCGATGACCTGGGTCCGGGCCGAGCGCACCATCAACGAGGCACTGAACTCGTGAAACAGCAACACGAAGGTCAGCGCCGCTGTCGCGGCGATCCCCTTGCGGCACATCGGCAACATCACCTGAAACAGGGAGCGCACAGGGCCGGCACCCGACGCCTTGGACGCCTCCAGGAACTCCTGGCCCGTCGCCACCAGCGTTGTGAACTGCAGCCGCGTCGAGTGTCCGATCATCAGCGTCACGTAGGTCACCACCAGGACCGCGGTCGTTCCGTAGATCTGGATCGGCGGCTGCGAGTACACGAACAGCAGGCCGAACCCCATCAGCGAGGCCGGCACGGCGATCGGCAGCGTGGCGAACAGGTCGATCGCCATGCGTACAGGCCTGGCGATACGGGTCGACTGCAGCAGGGCAAACGCCATGAAGAATCCCAGCGGGATCAGGATCGCGATGCCGATCACCGAGGTCTTGACGCTGGTCCAGATGGCGTCCACCAGTCCGCGGTTGTTCAGCACCGAGACCCAGTGCCGCAAGGTCAGTTCGGGCACTACCAGCGACCCGGTCCAGAACGGTGACACAGACACGTAGATCAAGGCCAGCAGAGGCAGCACGGTGGTGACCAGCAGGTACAGGCCGATCACGACTGCGGCCCACCAGCGTGACTCGCGCAGGTTGTATTTGGAGCGCGCGGAGACGACGACAAAACGCCTTTGCTCGCCCAGCGCGAACTTCTGCGCCAGCACCACCAGCAGCCCCAGCACGAGGATCGGAAAACCCAGCGCAGCGCCGAGGCCGAAATCGACCGGGAAGCGCTCCGTCAGGTAGAACATCTCGGTCGTCAGGACGTCGATCTTGGCGGTGCGCCCCAGCAGCAGTGGTGCCGTGAACTGCCCCAGCCCGAGCAGGAACACCACCCCGGTGGCGAAGATGATGGACGGCCGCAGCAGTGGCAGTGTGATGGTGAAGAAGCGCATCGTCGGCGACGCACCACATGCCGCCGCCGCGGCTTCCAGTTCCTGGCCCATGTTCTTCAGCCCGGTGAACACGAACACATACACAAATGAACTCAGCAGCATGCCGGTGATGATGATGATCGCGGTGACGCTGTAGATGTTGAACGGCCCTTCCTCCAGGCGGTCCAGCCCCGGCAGCTTGCGCAGCACCATGTTGAGGTAGCCCACCTTGGGCGACAGCAGGAAGATCCAGCCCGTCACTGCGGCCACCGCTGGCACAACCAGCGGCAACAGTGGGGCGAGCTCGCCAACCCGCCGTACCCGCTGCGGCAGCATCGACGCGCACCACGCAAGCAGGGTTCCGATCAGCACCGCCAGGACACTCGACAAAATGGCCAGCACGATCGTGGTCTGAACCGTGGTGCCGATCCGCGGCAGTTCCAGCATGCGGGCGAACGCCGAGCCGCCCTCCGCAAACGCGCGCCACTGCAACTGCAGCACCGGCCACAACACCAGGAAACCGACTGCAACAGCCAGCAGGATCCAGGCTGTCTGCGGTACCGCCTTGCGCCGCAGCAGGCCACCCGAGCCCCCCCACGCGCGCGCCACGGCCTGCACGGCGCTCATCGCACCACCTGCGCGTGCGGCATCGCGGATTCGCCCCGGTGCGGGCGCGGCCGGCTCATGGCGTGGCTGGAACCGGTGCCGGCTCGCCGTGCAACAGGCATGCGGCAACCGGCATCACAGGTTCAGCGTGCGCCAAAGAGGGAGTTCCAGCGATTCTCAAAGGCCTTGACACCTTCGGGAGTGACCTTGTCCCAGTCGATCAGTGTCAGGTTGACCTTGGAGAGGTCCAACGCTCCCGCCACGCCGGGAACCGGGCTGCCCGATTCGCCATTGCCGACGATTGCAGCCTGCCCCTTGACCGACATGATGAAGTCCTGCGCCACCAGTGCGGCATTCGGGTTCTTGGCCCAGCTGACGATCGCGGCGCCGTAGGCAAACCCATACGACGGGTTGGGAATCACGGTCTTGAACGGCGCTTTCTGGGCGTGCAGGGCGTTGTCGACCGGAATCACCGAGAACACGCCGGCGGATATTTCACCCGAGGCCGTGGAATTGGCGGACCCCACTGTGCTGGGATACATCTTCACCTTCTGCGCCGCCAATTTTTCCAGGTAGCCCGGGTTGGTGTCATCCAGCCACTTGTAGAACAGGGTCACCACTTCGGCCACCAGCGACACGCCGCCGATCTTGCCGGCCAGGTCCGGCCGCAGCAGGTCCTGGTAGCTCGTGATCGGTGTCTTCACCAGATTCGTGTTGTAGTGCATGACCCACGGCGTTGGTGCCATCAAGGCGACCTGCCCGCCGCGAATCCAGGCATCCGGATAGGCCGCCGCTGCCGGGCCAACCGGCGTCTTGAGATAACCCTTCTTGGCGGCATCGCCCGCCCAACGGATATCCGCGGTCAGCATCATGTCGGCACCGGCGACGTTTTGCGCCAGACGCTCCTGCTCGACCTTGGCCGTCAGCGCTGCACCCACCACCCGGACCAGTTCCATCTTGATACCGGGATGGTTTGCATTGAAGGCCTCGACGATGCGGTCGTGCACCGCCGGCCCCATCGTGGCGTACACGATGACCTTGCCCTCCTTGCGCGCAGCCTCCTGAATCTTCGCCCACTCGGCCGGCGCAACGCTGCGGGAACCGGCCTGGGCCAGGGCCGAGCCCGCCGGCAGCACCGCCGCCGCCAGGGCCAGCGCGGTTGCAAGCACCATGGAGCGGCGCGTGGAGTGGGTCCCGGATGGCAACCGGGCTTTACAAATGGCTTTTGTCATGTCTTCCTCGAAGTAGGGATACCGGTCGGACAACACCGAAGCACTGTCGACATCCATGTGTTCGGCACGCTCTACCCGCTTCTATGCGCCGGGTTTCATCAAAATCGCCATGCTGCTGGCTACATTTGGGTATATTTATACCACCACTTCAATATATTTTCGGTCTTTCCTGTCTCGACCTGCCGCCGGTGGTGCCTAAACGGCCCGCACAAAATCGGCCAGCGTCTCCCGCGATGCAAGCAACTGCTCACCGATGACACGGTTCCAATGGTGTTCGGCGCCATAGGCGAGGCGCCAATCGTGCAAGCGACGGGTCAGCAGGCCGAGATCGAATTCCTCCGTCATGCCGATCGCGCCGTGCACGGCGTGTGCGATCGCCGCCACGACCGCAGCGGCCTCGCTGGCACGCGATTTCGCGACCGCAGCGGCCACCACCGAGGGCACCACCCCCGGCGCACGACACGCGGCTTTTGCCGCAATGGTGGCCGCCAGCACCTGTTCGGCCATCACGCTGAGTTGCTGTTGCAACGCCTGAAACTTGCCGATCGACTTGCCGAACTGGATCCGGTTGTTGCATTGGTCCAGCGCCATGTCGAACGTGCGCTGCATCGCACCGCTGAGCATGGCAGCCATCAGCGCCGCAGCAAGCGGCTCCAGGTGCCGTCCACCAGTTGGCAACTCAAGGGTGGGGGCCGGTTGCGCCCACGCGAGATGGGCGACCAGGCTGCGCGGGTCGCCCACCGTCTCGCGTGTGGCAGTTGCGCCGGGCAGCAGCAGCAGGCTGTCGCCATCGGCCACCAGCACATGGTCTGCGACCGCACCGCACGGCGTGTGCGGACAACGCAGACCGCCACCAGGCAGGCGCTGCAGCCGGGTGGCGATGGTGAGCAAGCCCGCCGGCAATTTGGCGCGCGTGCCCACCAGACCGTGCGCCGCGATCGACTGTGCCACCGGCAAGGGCATCGCATGCCGACCCAGGCACTCCAGAATCGGAAACAGCTCCGGCAAGGTCAGTTCGGCGCCGCCTTGCTCCTGCGGCAGCATCAGGGCCAGGAACCCGGCCTCCTCGATCGGCCGCCACACCGCGCCAGCCGGTCCACCGGCGTCCAGGCGCCGGATCGCGTCGCTGCCCGCATGGGTGGACAGTATTTTTTCCAGGGCTTCAAGAAACATGGGTGGGGACTCCTTGTGGCCAATCAGCGCAGGCCCAGCCCGCGGGCAATCATCCCGCGCAAAATTTCGCGGGTTCCACCGCGCAGGGAATAACTCGGCGCGATCTGGCTGACATAGGCCAGCGTGCGGCACAGCCCGCTCTCCAGCTCGGAACCCGGGCCGCAGCCCAGGGTGGCCTCGATCAACTGCGCAATGGATTGCTCGAACTCGGTGCCCAGGTCCTTGATCAGGGCGGCCTCGACCACCGGGCTTTCGCCGCGCGCAAGCCGTGCGGTGACGGTGATGGACATGTTGCGCAGCGTCGCCAGGTGCGCGGCCAGTCGACCCACCGTGGCGGCATGGGTCCGTCCGTCCGGGCTCTGGCGCAGCCATACGATCCACTGCTCCAGCAACACGATGCTGGAGTAGATGCGTTCGGGCCCGCTGCGCTCGAAGGCGAGCTCGGCATTGACCTGGGACCAGCCGCTGCCCTCGGTGCCCACCAGCGCATCCGGGGCCAGCTGCACGTTGTCGAAAAACACCTCCGAAAAATGCGCATCGCCGCTCAGGTCGCGGATCGGTCGCACCGTCACACCCGGCAGCGAGAGGTCAACGATGAACTGCGCCAGGCCGGCCTGGCGGTCGTCCTTGTCGCCCGAACTGCGCACCAGCGCGATCATGTACTGGCAATGGTGTGCGTTGGTGGTCCAGATCTTCTGGCCGTTGAGCAACCACCCCGCGTCGTTGGGCCGCGCTCGGGAGGTGACACTGGCAAGGTCCGAACCGGCGCCTGGTTCACTCATGCCGATGCAGAAAAATGCCTCGGCGCGGCAGATGCGGGGCAGGTAAAACGCCTTTTGCGCATCGGTGCCGAATTTCAGGATCAACGGGCCGCTCTGCCGATCGGCGATCCAGTGGGCCGCCACCGGCGCACCGACCGCCAGCAGTTCCTCCACCAGCACATAACGCGAGAACGCATCCAGGTTGGCGCCGCCGTAAGCTGCGGGCAGGGTCACCCCGACCCAGCCCCGGGCCGCCAGCAGGCGGCTGAACCCGGCGTCGAAACCCATCCACGAGCGCGCCCGCACATGGTCGGGTGCGGGCACCAGCGACGCGGCGAGAAAGGCCTTGATCTCGGAACGCAAAGCCTGTGCGCCGGGCGGCAGCGCGGCCAGGCGCAATTCACTCAATAGACGGCTCACGAGGACTCCCGGGTCGGATACATGCTTCGGTGAGGGTCCGCCGCGAAACATGTGCGGTCGCAGGGCCCTGGCGCAGACTAGGATAGGGGCTTTGCAACTGGTCCCATCAACCCAACAGGATAACCCCATGCCAGAGTTTTTGAAGTATGAACAGGTCGGCCACGTGGTCACCCTCACCATGAATGAGCCTGAGCGGCGCAACCCCTTGACCGGCAATACTGCGGTGCCTGAATTCATCGCGGCGATCGACCGCATACACAACGACCGGCAGGTGCGCGCGGTGATCCTCACGGGGGCGGGCAGCGCGTTCTCGTCCGGCGGTGATGTGCGCAATATGCTGCGCCAGGCCAACGGGGAGGTCTCGGGCATGGAAATCCGGCACGAGTACCGCACCGGCATCCAGCGCATTCCGCTGGCGCTGTTCAACCTGGAAGTACCGGTGATCGCGGCTGTGAACGGCGCGGCGATCGGAGCCGGGCTGGACCTGGCCTGCATGTGCGACGTACGCATCGCATCCGAGAAGGCCAGGTTTGCCGAGAGTTTTGTCAAGCTGGGCATCATCCCGGGCGACGGCGGCGCGTGGCTGCTGACACGGCTGATCGGCATGTCGCGCGCCGCCGAGATGGCCTTCACCGGCGACCCGATCGACGCGAAAACGGCCGAGCAATGGGGTCTGGTGTCGCGCGTCGTGGCGCCCGACGAACTGCTGCCGGCAGCCAACGAACTGGCCACCCGCATGGCGTCGAATCCGGGCCACGCGGTGCGCCTGGCCAAGCGCCTGTTGCGCGAGTCACTGCACACCCGGCTCGACACCTTGCTGGAGATGGCCGCCGCCTTCCAGGCGCTGGCGCATCAGACCGACGACCACCGGGAGGCGGTCGCGGCTTTCCTGGAAAAGCGCCCGCCGCAGTTCAAGGCGTGATACCCCGCCCCGGAGATTTCGAAACACAAAAGCGCCGCCACGCCGCTGGCGGCATCGGCCAGTGGGCCGCTCACTCGACCCAGTGCGTGAACGAGCCGACCGCCACGCGCGGCGTGTGGTAGTCGTTGATCAAGGCCGATTCATCGGCATGCCCCAACGCCATGCAGCAGACCATCATCTCGTCCGGACCGGCCCCGATGTGGGGCAGGATGATGTTGGCAAACCCGTTCCATGCCGCCTGCGGGCAGGTGTGCAGGCCGCGCGCGCGCGCTGCGACCATGATGTTCTGCAGGAACATGCCGTAGTCGAGCAGGCTACCGCGCCCGAGCGACCGGCTGATGGTGAACACCAGGCCCACCGGCGCACCGAAGAAGTGGTAGTTGGCCTGGTGCTGGGCATGCATCTTGTTCTTTTCGCCCCTCTGGATCCCGAGCAACTGGTACAGGCCCCAGCCGTTTTCACGGCGCCGCTCCAGAAACGGGCTGCCCCACGTGGTGGGGTAATAGTCGTACTCCTCCCGGTAGCGGGACGCCAGTGCCGGGTCGGCGTAGAGCGCGTCATGGGCCGCGCAGACCTTCGCAATCAGCCTCTCGCGGCTGGCACCCTGCAACACATGGACCTGCCAGGGCTGGGTGTTGGTGCCGGATGGTGCCCTGCTGGCCACTGCCAGGATGTCCAGCAGCGTCTGGCGGGGCACCTCCCGAGCGGTGAAGGCACGACAGGACATGCGCGAGGCGATGGCCGCGTCGATGGTTTGGGTAGGGTTCATGCGACACATTTTCACCTGCCCCACCCGGTCCCCCCGATGCGCCACGCTTGCAGCCTGTCGCCCAGGTGCCAAGGATGCAGCGGGCCGGCCGCGCTGCCAGCCGGACCGCCAGGCACCCCTAAATGGAGCACGATCAATTCTCAAAGACTTACCCATTGTGGGGCGCGCCGACTGCGAGGAGAATCGCTCGAGCACGCATGAAGGCCGAACCCACCACCATCGAACCGGCCAAGGTCCGGCTGCTGGACCGCGACACCAGCATCCTGGCGTTCAATGAACGGGTGCTGGAATGGGCCCACCGGTCCGACGTGCCAACGCTGGAGCGGCTGCGCTACCTGTGCATCGTGTCCTCGAACCTGGACGAATTCTTCGAGATCCGTGTCGCGCCACACCTCGATGCGAGCCGCGATGGTGAGCGCCACCCGGCCTATTCATTGGCCAGTTTCCAGCGCATTTCCATGGCGGCGCACGCGCTGGTCGAACGGCAATATGCGATCTTCAACAACGAGGTCATGCCGGCGCTGGCACAACAGGGCATCCGGATCGTTCCGCACGGGGAACGCAATCGCGCCCAGAAGCGGTGGGTCAAGCAGTACTTCGACCGCGAGGTGCGCCCCTTGCTGGTGCCGGTCAGCCTGGACCCGTCGCACCCGTTTCCGCTGGTGGCCAACAAATCGCTGAACTTCGTCGTGCGTCTGAGCGGAGTGGACGCCTTCGGCCGGGACAACGAAATTGCCATCGTCAAGGTGCCGCGTACGCTGCACCGCATGATCCAGATGCCGGCCAAGGTGAGCGGGCGTGCCAAATTGTGGGTGTCGCTGTCCAGCGTGATTCGTGCCCACCTGCACGAACTCTTCACCAGCCGCGGCGTGACGCAGTTCTCGCAGTTCCGCGTGACGCGGCATTCGGACCTGGCCATCGACGAGGAAGAGGTCAAGAACCTGCGCACCGCGTTACGCCTGGGATTGCAGCGGCGCCACTTTCGAGAGGCGGTGCGGCTCGAGGTGTCGTCCGGATGCTCGGCTCACCTGTCGGATTTCCTGCTGGCCGAGTTCAAGCTTCCCAAGGAGTCCCTGTACCGGGTCCATGGCCCGGTCAACATGGTGCGGCTGAGCGAGATGATCGCGCAGGCGCAGGCGCCCGGGCTGCTGTTCCCGCCCTACCGGCCGGCCTGGCCGCTCGCGTTCAAGGGCGCGGAGCAGACCGTGTTCGAGCGCATCCGGCAGGGCGACGCACTGGTGCACCAGCCGTTCGAAAGCTTCGACGCCGTGTTGTCCTTCCTGCGCGAGGCGGTCGAGGACCCAGCCGTGCTGGCGATCAAGCAGACCATCTACCGCACTGGCGCACGCTCGGAACTGATGGACCTGCTGGAGGAGGCGGTCCGGCGTGGCAAGGACGTCACGGTCGTGGTCGAGCTCAAGGCGCGGTTCGACGAAGAGGTGAACATCAACTGGGCCGAACGCCTGGAGTCGATCGGCGCGCAGGTCGTGTACGGCGTGGTCGGCCTCAAGACACACGCCAAGATGCTGCTCGTGACGCGCCGGGAAGGCGGACGGCTGCGGCGCTACGCCCACCTGTCGACCGGCAACTACAACCCGGTGACGGCGCGTCTGTACACCGACCTCAGTTACTTCAGCTGCGATGCCGCGCTGACCACGGATATCGACAACGTGTTCCTGCACCTGGCCAGCCAGATCAAGCTGCCCCGGCTGCGGCGCCTGCTGGTCGCGCCGCTGACGCTGCACAAGCGGCTGCAGGAAAAGATCGACCAGATCGGCCTGGACGCGCGCGCCGGAATACCGGGGCGCATCATCGTCAAGACCAACGCATTGACCGACGAGCCGCTCATCCGCGCGCTGATCCGGGCCGGTCAGAACGGCGTGTTAATCGACCTGATCGTGCGCGGCGCCTGCATGCTGCCGCCCGGATTGCCGGGGCAGACTGACAACATCCGCGTGCGCTCGATCGTTGGGCGCTTTCTCGAACACACCCGCATCTTCTACTTTCGAAGCGCTGACACCGAGGATGTGTACTTGTCGAGCGCCGACTGGATGAACCGCAATATGCTGCGCCGCATCGAACTGGCCTGGCCGGTAGTCGACCCGACGATCCGTCGGCGCGTCATCGACGAGTGCCTGGTTCCCTACTTGCTGGACGCCCGCGACGCATGGACGATGGACGGCACCGGCAGTTACCGCCGCGTGTCGAAACTACCCGACGGCGACGCTCGCGGAGCGCAGGATGAGTTGATGCGGCGGCATGCGGAGCTTCCTGAAGCCCAAGGCGACAAGGATGCGATCCGGCGCAAGCGCGCACATGGACGGGCCGCATGACCGAGATCGAGCTCAAGCTGGCGCTGCCCCTGCAGGCCGCTGCGTCGCGGTTGCGTCAGCTGGCGCGGCTGCCGCTGCTGGCTGGCTGCGACAGACGCCGCCAGCAGTTGCACAACATCTACTTCGACACGCCCGAGCGCCACCTGCTGCAACAGGGCGTGGTGCTGCGTATGCGCCGTGTCGGCTCAGGCGCCAGCGCATTTTGGTTGCAGACCCTGAAGACTGGTGACCACGCCACGTCGGCGCTGAGCCGGCGCGGGGAATGGGAGTCCCGCCTCGGACTACCGGAACTGTCAGCGCCACTGCTCGCCGATACACCATGGCGCGAGATCGACCCGCACGGCAGTGTGTTTGCGCGGCTGCAGCCA
>JANOUM010000414.1:0-7097 GCA_031416855.1 Rhodoferax sp.
CCATCGGGTCACCGGCGGCGGTTTGGCGCCACCAAGCGTTTACCCTGATAGACAGCACCAAGACGGACACAATGATGAACACTCCCATAGACGCCCTGTTGACCAGCGCCGACGCCGCATTGCGCACGCTGTTCGCCACCCCGCACGCGTCTCGCGCCTGCCCCACGCAGCCCGGGCAGCCCAGTGAATTGACCCCCGAAGAGAAAACCCATGCCGGGGCGCTGATGCGTGTCAACCATGTTGGCGAGGTCTGCGCCCAGACGCTGTACGCATCCCAGGCGTTGGCCACCCGCAACTCCACGCTGCGCGGCGCATTTCGAGCGGGCCAGTGCCGAGGAAACCGATCACCTGGCCTGGACGCAGCAGCGAATGAACGAACTGGGAGCCCACCGCTCCTTGCTCAACCCCCTGTGGTATGCCGGCGCCTTCGGGATCGGATTGCTGGCCGGCAGACTGGGCGACCGGGTCAGCCTGGGGTTTGTGGTCGAGACCGAGAAACAGGTTCGGGCGTGTCAAGCCTTGAACACCGCCTTCGCCCATCGCTGGACAGTTGCGCGTAATCTGCGCTGCTCGTTGGCGCCGACGGGCATCGTCTGCACCAGTTCCAGCACATGGGGCAGCGTCACATAGTTGTGTTCGAGCAGTGCCATGCAGAACTCTCGGTCCTTCTCGCGGCCGGCTATCGCTTTGGACAGGAATAGATCCGCTGCATCCAGGCAGTAACCGACCCTGTCGTTCGTGTTGGCGTTTTGCACCCTGTGCACCCGGTGCTGCCAGTCGGCCGGGAGGATGGCCGTTTCCGGGCCTACGCCTTGCGCGTAATAGCCATAAGTTTCGTGGAACTGCGAACCTTCGCCGATCGCGCCGTCGATCTTCTCTGCCAGCTCCGGGGCCTCTTTTGGATAGATATCGGCTTCCATGGAAACCGTAAGCACCTCATTGGGATACGGGACGGACCCGAGAATTGATTGGCTGCCGATGATGATGAACTCGTACTGGCCGGTGATGTCCGCGCTGGCGCGGATGATGTGTTCGAGTTCGTTGCGCGTCATGTTTCCGACCCTGGGAACGGATCATCCCGCGACTGGTGCGAGTCGCCGCCGAGCACAACCCCTTTTCGGAGCTTGCTTACCTGCGTCAGGATAGCGATGCGGATGTCTTCCGGCAGCACGGTGACGAGCGGTGAGGCTTGTCGAAGTTGCTGGGCATGGCGGCTGCGGCCAAGTACCTTGCGCCATGCGCCAGCCGCCAAGATCTGCAGCCATTCGCGCCACAAAATGACTGAGCGGGGATCGCCGGCCTCAATCCAGCGCTGAGCGACGGCTTTGGCCTTGAAGAGCAGCGCAGGGTCGGCCTTTGCCCTGCGCACCGCTTCTTCGTGGAGCGCCATGCTTTGCAGGTCTTGCAGGCGATGTCGCCCCACCTGTGCGGACACCTGAACCTGGACAACTGGGCGCTCACGGCGAGATCGGGCCGCAGCAGAGCCAACAGGCGACGGCACCAGAGCGTCTCCTGCGAGCAGTGCCAGTTCGCCGCTGACGCCCAGCACAGACATCACACGCAAGTAGGTGCCGATGGCTGTGGCCGGGTCTCCGGCCTCGACATTCCGAAGAGTAGGCCGAGTGATACCAACACGCGCGGCCATCTCTACCGTCCCCAGCCCCTGGGCTTTACGCAGTCGCCTCAGGCGATCGCCCAGCTGCAGCAGCAGCTGACGGTCTAGAACGGAGGTTATTTCCAGGGCGCTCATCTGGAAACCATAATATCCAAAAAAGCTTTATTTGGAAAGTACAGTAGCCAAATTCACCAATCTCAATGCGACCGAGCAACAACCGTGGTTTCCAGGGTGCTCATCTGGAATCTTGTTGGTTTCTCTACGTAATCACGCCCAGGCCCTGGCCACCCGCAATTCCACGCTGCGCGCATTTCGAGCGGGCCAGCGCCGAAGAAACCGACCACCTGGCCTGGACGCAGCAACGGAGGTAAATCGAGCCAGCCGCAACAGTTAGAGGTTTCATGAAGCCTGTTAAGATATCCATTAATTAATAACAGATTCTAAAAAATCTATGATATACGAATTGGCTGCACCTGCGGATTTAGCTGCGGAAATTGGCAAGAACATGCGTTTGGCACGAGTGTCCCGTTGTTTGAGGCAAGAAGATTTGGCCAAATTGAGTGAAGCCAGCCTTCAGGCGATCAAAAATTTGGAAAACGGCGGAAACGTTGAACTCGTCACATTTCTTCGTGTTGCCGGCGCGTTAGGAATGACATCAGCAATCGTGAAGAGTTGCCAGCCATCTCCGACAAGCTTGGACGAAATTGAACGCATTGAAGCGGCTCGGTCTGACATCAGGCGCGTTCGTGTGAGGCCATGAGCGCCGCGCCGGGCCGCCCCAAGCAAGCTCGCACCGCAGCCCGTCAGGGCGAAGGTACTCTGATGAGCGCCGCGCTGGGCCGCCCCAAGCTACGCTCGCACCGCAATGCGCAGCATGAAGGTACACCAGTGAGCGAGCGCCTTCAAGTGCACCTGGATTTTGGGGCAGGATCAACGCCTCTTTTGTTGGGCGAATGTCTCTGGATTCCAAGTGAAAGCACCTCAGCCTTTCAATGGAGTGCCTCCGGTCTTGAATCCGGCTATCGTTTGTCTCCTCTTCATTTACCTTTGGTCAACGGAGTCCTGAAGGCACCCACACATCCTTTCGCAGGTCTGCACGGGATATTTAACGACTCTATCCCTGATGGCTTTGGTCTACGATTGATGAACCGATCGCTCGCGTCTGCAGGATACGATTTGGGTCGCATTACACCGGTAGACAGACTTGCTTGGGTCGGAGATCGTGGGCTCGGAGCATTGACCTATCGTCCAGTTGTTCTGGGACGTTCAAACCGCCAGCTTATGGACGTTTCCGAGCTGGGCATACACGCAGTAAAAGCAGAAGCAGAAAATTTTGCTGATGTCCCAGACGCGGTGATCAAGGCTGGCGGATCGGCGCATGGAGCCCGACCAAAATTCTGGGCTTCTGTTAGTTCGGATGGAGAGAAAGTAATTCTTGGTGACAATCTCCAAACACCAAATGGTTTCACTGCTTGTTTGGTGAAATTTGCTCCTGCGAGGGGAGACAAAAGTGAGCCGTTTTATGAGGCTGCATGTCTTCAATTGGCGGAAATGGTTGGCGTGAAAGCGGCTAAAGGTCGGTTGTTGACGCATAAGCACGGAGCCGCGCTGGCGATTGAACGCTTTGATCGACTCCCCGGCGGAGGACGACTGTTCGTGCAAAGCCTGGCAGCGTTGCTGCACGATGACTTTCGTTTCCCTAAGCTTGATTACCATCATCTTGCACAGGTCTCACGTAAGCTGTCTGGAGTGACCGACGCTGAGAGAATTTATCGTCAGTGTTGCTTCAATGTTGCGCTCTCAATGAGGGACGACCACAGCAAGAATTTTGCGTTCTGCATGGACAAGCCAGGAACATGGGAGCTTTCTCCTGCCTATGATTTGTGCCCGAATGAAGGCCCGTCCGGGTGGCAAACCATGGCCGTGTCAGGAGAATGTAGAGACATCAGCAGAAACCATCTATTGGCATTCGCTGAAAAACTTGGCCTTTCAATCTCAGTCGCCAAAGATGGCATCGATAAAGCATTAAGCGCTTCGAGTGGCTTTGAGGCTCTTGCTGTTGCTCTGGGATCTCAAAAATCTGGGGCCAAGAAATGGTCGAAAAATTTTAGAGAAATCGCAAAACGTCTTGCGCCTACTGTTGTGGCAGCCGGAGCCAAAAACTCAATCAAACGCTCTTTGGGTCGTTCTTAGTACCAATGGAAGACCTTGCTTGATTCTCTACGTAATCACGGCGCCAGGTTTGAATAAACGGGTGGACACGGGCCCGGAATATTTGTAACCATCGGGTCACCGGCGGCGGTTTGGCGCCACCAAGCGTTTACCCTGATAAACAGCCCCAATACGGACACACTGATGAACACTCCCATAGACGCCCTGTTGACCAGCGCCGACGCCGCATTGCGCACGCTGTTCGCCACCCCACACGCCTCGCGCGCCTGCCCCACGCTGCCCGCGCAATCCAGCGAATTGACTCTGGAAGAAAAGGCCCTTGCCGGCGCGCTGATGCGTGTCAACCATGTCGGCGAAGTTTGTGCGCAGGCGCTCTATGCATCGCAGGCGCTGGCCACCCGCAATGGCGCTCTGCGCCAGCATTTCGAACGCGCCGGCGCCGAGGAGACCGACCACCTGGCCTGGACGCAGCAGCGGCTGGATGAATTGGGTGCGCGACGCTCGCTGCTCAATCCCCTGTGGTATGCCGGGGCTTTCGGGCTGGGTCTGGTGGCGGGCCGCTTGGGCGACCGGGTGAGCCTGGGTTTCGTGGTCGAGACCGAAAAGCAGGTCGAGGCGCATTTGCAGGGTCACATGGACAAGCTGCCGGCGGGCGACCATGCATCACGCGCCATCGTCGCCCAGATGAAGGACGACGAAGCGCGCCATGCCCTGGAGGCGCGGCAGGCCGGGGCGCTGGAACTCCCGCCCCCGGTCAAGGGCCTGATGCGGCTGGCCGCCAGGGTGATGACGACAGTGGCGCACCGGATCTGACAGCCATCGACTGCATGTCAATGGCTCAGTAATTTTGCGAGGACGGCAATGATGCCGCCAATGACAAAGCCCAACATCCACTTGATTTGGCTGACCTCGGTCTTGAGAACGGCAAGATCGGTCTTGAGCGGGGACAACGCAGCGTCGAGATCCTTGATAGTGACCAGGTCTTCCTGCGCTTCAGCAATCACCCGAACGACTGCCTCTGCCTGCTCTGCGGTGAAGCCGGCCGACTTGAGCTTGTCCGCAACTCGCAAAGAGTCGAATGTGATGGTTGCCATGGCGCGAATCTACCTCAAATCTCCGTCAACTCAAAACTGGTCGTGATCCCGCCGTCGTGCAATGATGTAGTAGCATCATGATGACGACGCACCAATTGGAGAAACCCATGAGAACCACCATAGACATTGAAGATGACGTGCTTGCGGCGGCAAAGGAAATGGCGAGCAGGCAACGTGTGTCAGCCGGTACCGTTATCTCGCGCTTGCTGCGCGAGGCCATGTCTGGCGCAATTGGCACTGAGCGGTCTTCTGCCAGCAGTCCGGGTTCGGTAGCAGGTTTTCAACCGTTTCCTTCACAGGGCGTCTTGATCACCAACGCCCAGATTGATGCACTGCGCGACGCCGAGGGCGTCTGATGCGCGCGCTGCTGGATGTCAATGTGCTGATCGCGTTGCTGGATGGCGGACACGCGATGCATCGCCGGGCCATGGGCTGGATGGAAAGGGAAGCCCCCGCAGGCTGGGCTTCATGCCCGATCACGCAAAACGGTGTGGTGCGAATCATGTCACAGCCAAGTTACCCGACCCCCAGACCCACTGCCTTGGTGGCCCAGCGCCTGGCAACGGCTTGCGGTGCGCCAGAACACGCGTTTTGGCCGGCGGACGTCAACCTGTTTGCTTCAGACTTGATCGACTGGCAACGATTGCTGGGCCATCGGCAGGTAACGGATGCCTATTTGTTGGCATTGGCCGTACGCAATAACGGACGACTGGCGACCTTTGACCTGCGCATCTTGCGCGAAATGGTCATCGGCGCCAAGCCTTCGCACCTTGAGCTGATTGTCTGATCGGGGCAGTCGCGCGGGCCAGCTTGGCCCATGTGCCGGACTCACACGTCCGTCAACTCGAAACTGGTGGTGATCGCTGCCGTCTTGGCCAGCATGATGGTGGCCGAGCAGTATTTGTCGTGGCTCATCGCAATGGCACGCTCCACGGCCACCGGCGGGATGGCCTTGCCCGACACCGTGAAGTGCATGTGGATGGCGGTGAACACCTTGGGGTCGGTGTCGGCGCGCTGCGCGGTCAGCTTGCAGGAGCAGCTGCGCGCCTCGTGGCGCCCGCGCTTGAGGATCAGCACCACGTCGTAGGCAGTGCATCCGCCGGCGCCGGCCAGCAGCGTTTCCAGCGGCCGCGGCGCGAGGTTCTGGCCACCGTTTTCAGGCTTGGCGGCGTCCGGCGCGCCGTCCATCATCAGGGTGTGGCCGCTGCCGGTTTCGGCGAGAAATCCCATGCCCGAGCGCGTGCCCGAGCCTCCGGTCCAGCTGACTGTGCATTCCATGGTGTTGCGGCTCCGATTGGTTGAGTGGCAGCACTATAGCCGCGCAGCTCGCCAGACCCGGGCGCTTATCATGCACGCTCTGCCCTGGCGCCCCATGAAGAACAAAGCCCTGACCCCGTCCGACTACCTGCAAAAGATCCTCACCGCGCGCGTCTATGACGTGGCGATCGAGTCGGCCCTGGAGCCGGCCAGGAACCTGAGCCGCCGACTGCACAACAAAGTGCTGCTCAAGCGCGAGGACCAGCAGCCGGTGCGCAGTTTCAAGCTGCGCGGGGCCTACAACCGCATGGTGCAGCTGTCGCCCGAGCAGCGGGCCAAGGGCGTGATCTGCGCGTCGGCCGGCAACCATGCGCAGGGCGTGGCGCTGAGCGCCCACAAGCTGGGCTGCCGCGCCGTCATCGTGATGCCCACCACCACGCCCCAGGTCAAGGTCGACGCAGTCCGCACGCTTGGGGCCGAAATCGCGCTGTTCGGCGACAGCTACTCGGACGCCTACGCCCATGCGTTGCAGTTGCAGGAAGAGCAGGGCCTGACCTCCGTCCACCCCTTCGACGACCCGGATGTGATCGCCGGCCAGGGCACGGTGGGCATGGAGATCCTGCGCCAGCACCAAGGCCCCATCGACGCCGTGTTCGTGCCGATAGGTGGTGGCGGCCTGGCCGCGGGCGTGGCCGCGTACATCAAGGCGGTGCGGCCGGAGATCCGTGTTGTCGGTGTGCAGATGACCGACTCCGATGCGATGTGGCAGTCGGTGCAGAAGGGCCGCCGCGTCACGCTGCAGGATGTCGGGCTGTTCTCCGATGGCACGGCGGTCAAGCTGGTGGGGGAGGAGACCTTCCGGATCGTCCGCGTCCTCGTCGACGACTTCGTGCGCGTCGACACCGACGCCGTCTGTGCGGCGATCAAGGACGTTTTCCAGGACACCCGCTGCGTGCTCG
>JANOUM010000415.1:0-1663 GCA_031416855.1 Rhodoferax sp.
TTGGTGCTCGGGCGCGCCGCCCTGCTGCCCGATGCGACGCATGCAGCGAGGCCAGGGTCTGGAGCGCGCGCTGCGCCTTGCATGACGACGACCGCGCCGACCGCGCCCTGGGTCGGCTGGGAGATGTGCCGCAGCGCCAGCGCAAGCTTGGCGTCGGCAAAGACCGTGCCTGCCATCCCCCTATCGGCACTACGGGCACGGCGCACTGGGACTGGGTTGGCGCGGGTCACGGCGTGTCGCGCCGGTTCTGAGCCGCGCGACGGGTTTTAGCGCTGGCCGATGCGAACGTCGCCGAACAGGGTGGACGAGCCGCGCGGCTGCGAACGCCAGTACTGCCTGGGCACCTGTACCTGGGCCCCGAGCGCGGCCGCAGCGTGCCAGGGCCAGTGCGGGTCATACAGGATGCCGCGGCCCAATGCGACCAGGTCGGCCTGGCCCTGCACAATGATGTCCTCGGCCTCCTGCGGTTCCGTGATCAGCCCCACCGCCAAGGTGGGCAGCCCGGTCGCGCGCCGGATCGTGGCTGCAAAATCAACCTGGTACCGCGGACCCAGCGCAATCTTCTGCAAGGGCGACACGCCACCGCTAGAGACATGGATGAAGGTACAGCCATGCTGGCGCAACGCCTGGGCAAAAAGCACGCACTGGTCCAGATCCCAACCGCCCTCGACCCAGTCGGTCGCTGACACACGCACCCCAAGCGGATAAGACGCCGGCAAGGCGCAGCGCACCGCATCAAACACCTCCAACGGGAATCGCATGCGGTTTTCCAGCGAGCCGCCGTAGGCATCGTCGCGCTGGTTGGACAGCGGCGACAGAAACTGGTGCAGCAGGTAACCATGCGCCGCATGCAGTTCGATCAGGTCCAACCCAAGCCGCTGCGCGCGCAGGGCTGCATCCAGGAATGCCTGGCGCACCCGAGCCAGGCCGTCGGTGTCCAGTGCATGTGGCGCTGCCTCGGTTAGTCCGTGCGGCAGTGCCGAAGGTGCGTCGGGCATCCAGCCGCCGGGCTCCTCCGGGCGGATCTGCAGCCCTCCGTCCCACGGTGCGCGGCTGGAGCCCTTGCGGCCGGCATGGGCCAGCTGGATACCAACCGGCATCGGCGAATGCCGGCGCACGGACGCCAGCACGCGCGCCAGCGCAGCCTCGGTGGCGTCGTCATACAGACCCAGATCGCCACTGGTGATACGGCCCGCAGCCTCGACCGCCGTGGCCTCGACGATCAGCAGCCCGGCGCCGGACAAGGCCAGTTGCCCGAGGTGGATCAGATGCCAGTCGGTGGCCTGGCCGTCCTCGGCCGAATACTGGCACATGGGCGCGATGACAATGCGGTTGGGCAGCGTCAGCCGGCCCAGCGGGTAGGGAGTGAAAAGCTGGCTCATGGGCGGGTGTTGGTGTGGTGTGCTGTGGTGTTCGACCCAGGAACTGTCCGGCGGGCGCGTGTTGGTCGTGTTGGTGAAGCGGCTAGTGGTGCAGCCACTCGAGCAGCAACGCGTTGACCGCATCGGCCTGTTCGTACTGCACCCAGTGGCCGGCTCCGTCGATGATACGGGTGCTGCGTGAGGGATGGGCCGGGGCCAGAGTGCGCATCACGGCCGACGGGTCAGCCGTCACATCGTGCGCGCCCCAGGCTAGCAGCAGGCTGACCGGAAGCGCCTCGAGC
>JANOUM010000416.1:0-1518 GCA_031416855.1 Rhodoferax sp.
CCCAGCTCCAGGTCGGATTCAATGATCTGGCGCAGGAAATTGCTGGACTTCGCGGGTTCCGGCGCTGCGGGCGCGCCGGATTTTTTCTGGGAGGGGACGGGGTGGCTCATGGACCGATTTTAGGCGGCTGGTCCGGTAGGGCGATTTCGGCGCCGGCGTGGTTCGGGCAAACGGCGTAACGTTTGGCAATCCTTGTCACACTTGGGCCGCCATCCCAACGCCCGGTCACCGCGTTATAGCGGCAGAGGCGACGCCGTTGCCTCGTTGTGGACGAGAAGGAGACGGAAATGAGCAATAACCATCGCATCCGGTCCTGGGCGCTGGCCTGCGGCATGTTGGCCGCCGGTGGCGTAGCACAGGCGAGCGAGGTATTCTGGTCGGTCGGCGTGGGAAGCCCTGGTGTGCAGGTCGATCTGACCAATGCCCGGCCGGTGTACGTGCCGCCGCAGCCGGTGTATTGGCATCGGCCAGCGCTTATCGTGCAGCCACAACCGGTCTACTATGCAGCGCCGCAGCCGGTGTATTACACCCCGCCCCAGCCGGTGTATTACGCGCAAGCCCAGCCCGTGTACTACGGGCAACCACAGGTGATCTTCGCCCAGCGGCCTCACGACCGCGGGTGGGGCCCGCACCGCCGCGGGCATTGGGGCCACCACCGGGAGGTCAACTATGACCGTCGGCACGGCCACGACCGTGACTGATTCTGACGCGGCGCGGCGTCACTGGCCGAAACGTTTGCCCTTGTCCAGGTAGGCCTGCTCGGGGGCAGAACTGACGCGGCCCAGCACTGCATTGCGGTGCGGGAAACGCCCGAAGCGGGCGACGATATCGCGGTGTTCGCGGGCGGACTCAAGGGGGCTGCGCAGGGCTTCGACCCGATCAGGTGGCGCGGCTGCCAACAGGGATTCGAACACGCCTACACACCGGTGCTGCATCTCCAGGTCCTCGGCATGCATCAGCGGCATGGCCAGGAACACCCGCCCCACCAGGGGCAATCCGACGTCCTGGCGCCGGTCGATGGCATCCAGGGTCAGCGCCTGGGCACGGGCATCGCCGGAGAACGCGCGTGCATCAGCGCGAAAAACGTTGCGCGTGAACTGGTCCAGCAACACCACCAGTGCGAGCCGATGCAGTGGCAACGCCTCCCAGCTGGCCAGGTCACCATCCAGCGCTTCGCTCACCCGGTTGCCGAAACGCTCCCGGATGTGCTGGTCGACCGACTGGCCACCCCCGAACCACAAGTCGCCAAGGTTGCGACTTGGCCAGCCGAGTTCCAGGCCGTCTTCGAGCCAGAAGCGCAGGATCTCGTCGGGGGTGCTCAAGCGGACCTCCGCGCAGGGGGTTGCCGGCTCAGGGCCGGCAGATATTGAAATTGAACACCCGGTTGGACAACGCAGGATCGCGGTCGAGCAGGATCGGGGTGCTGGCCAGGCGGATCGGTGCCAGCGACTGGCCGGCATAGGCGGACTCGCCGGCCGCCACGGCCAGTGTCTGGCCGGATTGTTGCAGCACCACCTG
>JANOUM010000417.1:0-3897 GCA_031416855.1 Rhodoferax sp.
CAACCCGCATGGATCACGAACGGCGCCATGACCACGACCGAAAAGATGTACCGCAGGAACTGCGCCTGGAACGGGTGCATGTGCAGGGTCAGTGCGCGCACCAGCGTGTTGAGCAACACGAACTGCAATCCCGCAAACGACACCCACAGCAGGCCCTTGACGGTGGGCGGCAGCCGGCTCGCACGGCGGCGCAGCAACGCAATGCGCCGTCGGAGCCTGGAACGGGGAGCGTCTTGGCCGGGGGTCATCGCCTGGTTCGCTTCAGCTCGTGGTCTGTTGCCACGCCTTGTCCAGGCGCTTGACGCTGACCGGTTGCGGTGTGCGCAGCTCCTGCGCAAAAAAGCTCACGCGCAGTTCCTCCAGCAACCACCGAAACTCCAGCATGCGGGCGTCGCTCACCCCCTTGCGCTCGGCCAGCAGGCGCCAATAACGCGCCTCCTGGGGCCGCAGCTCGGCCAGCCGGGCCGCGTCACGCGCCGGGTCGGCCCGGTATTTGTCTAGCCGCAGCGTGATCGCCTTCAGGTAGCGCGCCATGTGCTGCAACTGCGCCCAGGGCGTGGTGGCCAGAAAGCGCTTGGGCATCAACCGCTGCAGTTGCTGCGTGGCGTCTGCGACCGCATCGATGGCGTGCCTGTTGTCCTTGATCTTGCGGTTGGCCAGCGCGTATTCGCTCAGGATCACGCCGCACAGGCGCGCCACCTCGTTGGCGATCAGCGTCAAGCGGCCGCGGCCTTCCTCCACCCGGAGCTGGAACGCCAGCGCATCGCCGGGCAGGGGATCCAGCAGGAAGGCGCGCTCCAGCGCGACATCGATGATCTGGGAACGCAGCTCTTCCAATGTGCCCAGCGGCATGAACGCCGCAGCCATCTTCTGCAAATCGGGAATGTTCTTCTCCAGGTATTTAAGCGCGTCACGGATCTGCAGCGCGAACAGCCGCCGCAGGCCGCCTCGGTGGCGGCTGGCCGCCACATCGGGCTCATCGAAAACCTCGATCGACACCGCGTCGCCGACGTCGATCAGTGCCGGAAAACCGATCAGCGTCTGGCCGCCCTTGCGAATCTCGAGCAGCTCCGGCAACTCGCCAAAGCTCCAGGTGGTGGTGCGTTCGCCAGCGACCGACACCGGTGCCACGGCTGGCGCGGACGTGGCCCCCGTTGACGCTCGCCCGCCCGCCGAAGGGGCGCCGGCGACCAGCGCTTCGGGTGCGCCCGCCACGGAGCCCTTCAACCCGGCGAGCGCCTGGAACGCACCGCGCGCCAGGGCCCCGAGTTCGGCCTTCAAGGCCCCCAGGCTGCGCCCGGTGCCCAGTTGCCGGCCGTGTTCGTCGACCACGCGGAAATTCATGAACAAGTGCGGGCTCAGGGTGTCGAGCTTGAAATCACCGCGCTGCACGTCCAGCGAGGTCTCCTTGCGCACCAGGCGCAGCAACGCATCGGTGAGGCTGCCGAGCCCGAACAGATCGGGCGTACCGAGCAGCGCTGTGATGCGGGTCGCGTTGTCGGGCAGCGGAACGAAGCGCGAACGCGGTTTCTGGTGCAGGCTCTTGAGCAGCGCCAGAATCTTGTCGCGCAGCATGCCGGGCACCAGCCACTCGCAGCGCTCGTCGTTGACCTGGTTGAGCACGAACAAGGGCACGGTGACCGTCAGGCCGTCCTTCGGGTCGCCCGGTTCGTGCAGATAGGCCGCGGCGCAATCCACACCGCCCAGACGGATGCTGCGCGGAAACGCATTGGTGGTGATACCCGCTGCCTCGTGGCGCATCAGCTCATCCCGGGTGAGCACCAACAACTGTGGTTGCTTGCGCACCTCCTCGCGGTACCAGCGCTCGCAGCTGAAGCCGCTGCAGACATCGGCCGGGAGCTGCTGGTCGTAGAACGCATAGATCAGCTCGTCGTCCACCAGTACGTCCTGGCGGCGCGACTTGTGCTCCAGGTCCTCCACCTGGCCGATCAGCTTGAGATTGGCAGCCAGGAACGGGAGCCTCGTCTCCCACTGCCCTGCCACCAGCGCCTCGCGGATGAAGATCTCTCGCGCCGCCTGCGGGTCGAGGCGCGAAAAATTGACACGCCGTCCGCTGTAGATCACGATGCCGTAGAGCGTGGCGCGCTCCAGCGCGGTTACCTCGGCTGCCTTCTTCTCCCAATGCGGGTCGAGCAGTTGCCTCTTGAGCAGATGGCCGCCGACCTGCTCGATCGCCTGCGGCTCGATGTTGGCGATGCCGCGGCCGAACAGGCGCGTGGTCTCCACCAGTTCGGCGGCCAGGATCCAGCGCCCCGGTTTCTTGGCCAGGTGTGCGCCAGGATGACGGTGGAACTTGATGCCGCGCGCCCCCAGGTACACATCCTCGTCGTCGAGCTTGCAACCGACGTTGCCCAGCAGGCCGGACAACATCGACAGATGGATCTGCTCGTAGGTGGCCGGGGTGCCGTTGATCGGCCACTTGTGCTCGGCCACCACGGTCTGCAGCTGCGAGTGGATGTCCTTCCACTCGCGTACCCGGCGCACGCTGACGAAATTCTGACGCAGCAATTGCTCGTACTGGCGGTTGGAGAGCCGGTGCTCGGCGCTGCCCTTCTCGCCCCGGGCATGGGCGATCCATTTCCAGAGCTTGAGGTAACCGGTGAACTCACTCCTGTCGTCGTCGAACTTCACGTGCGCCGCGTCGGCCGCCGCCTGCGCGTCCATCGGACGGTCGCGCACGTCCTGCACGCTCAGGGCGCTGGCGATCACCAGCACCTCGTCGAGCGCCTGTCTGGAGCGCGCCTCCAGGATCATGCGGCCCACGCGAGGGTCCAGCGGCAGGCGTGCCAGCTCGTTGCCGATCGGCGTGAGCTCGTTGGCGTCGTCCACCGCGCCAAGCTCGGCCAGCAGCTGGTAGCCGTCGGCAATGGCGCGCGCCTGCGGCCGCTCGATAAAGGGGAAATCCTCTACCACGCCGAGGTGCAGCGACTTCATGCGCAAAATCACGCCAGCCAGCGAGCTGCGCAGGATCTCCGGGTCGGTGAAGCGCGCACGCTGGTCGAAGTCCTGCTGCTCGTACAGGCGAATGCAGATGCCGTTGGCGACCCGTCCGCAGCGCCCGGCGCGCTGGTTGGCCGAGGACTGGCTGATCGGCTCCACCAGCAACTGCTCCACCTTGCTACGAAAGCTGTAGCGCTTCATGCGCGCCGTGCCGGCATCGACGACAAAACGGATGCCGGGCACGGTGAGCGAGGTCTCGGCCACGTTGGTGGCCAGCACGATGCGCCGCCCGTGGTGGTGGTCGAAGATGCGGTCCTGCTCGGCCTGGGACAGCCGCGCGAACAGCGGCAGCACCTCGGCGCTGCGCAACACCGGATGGTGGCTCAGGTGCTTGCGCAGGTGGTCTGCCGCCTCGCGGATCTCGCGCTCGCCCGGCAGGAAGACCAGGATGTCGCCGTCCTGCCCGGCAGCGCAAGCAGCGCCGCCCGGACCGATGCCGCGCCAGAGCTCGTCCACCGCGTCGGCGATGGCGTCGTTGAGGTCGTGGTCGCGCGACTCCTCGAACGGCCGGTAGCGCTGCTCCACCGGGTACATGCGCCCGGACACCATGATGATGGGTGCTGGCCCGTTCCGAGAGGCGAAATGGTCGGCGAACCGCTGCGCGTCGATCGTGGCCGAGGTGACAACGATCTTCAGATCCGGCCGGCGTGGCAGGATCTGGCGCAGGTAACCGAGCAGGAAGTCGATGTTCAGGCTGCGCTCGTGCGCCTCGTCGATGATGATGGTGTCGTAGGCCTTGAGCAGCGGATCGGTCTGGGTCTCGGCCAGCAGGATGCCGTCGGTCATCAACTTCACCGAGGCGTCGCGCGAAAGGCGGTCCTGGAAGCGCACCTTGAAACCCACGACCTCGCCCAGGGGCGTGCTCAGCTCCTCGGC
>JANOUM010000418.1:0-1628 GCA_031416855.1 Rhodoferax sp.
GGCCTGTGCCTGCACGACCTGATGCTGCTGCCGATCGACCGCTTGCGGCGCTTTTTCGACCGGATCGGCGAACGCGCCCATGCCGCCGGTTCGGTGCCACAGGGACAGGCCGACCACAAGGCGCTCAAACTGCTGTTCGAAGAAATCACCACGCGGCTGAAGTACCTGTGCGACGTCGGCATCGGCTATCTGAGCCTGGACCGCCAGAGCCGCACGCTGTCGGGCGGCGAGGTGCAACGCATCAACCTCACCACGGCACTCGGCACTTCGCTGGTCAACACCCTGTTCGTGCTGGACGAACCCAGCATCGGCCTGCACCCGCGCGACATGCACCGCATCATCGAGGCGATGCAGCGCCTGCGCGACGCCGGCAACACCCTGGTGGTGGTGGAACACGACCCGGCCGTGATGCTGGCCGCCGACCGCATGATCGACATGGGGCCGGGCCCCGGCGAACTCGGAGGCCAGATCGTGTTCGATGGTTCGACCCAGGACCTGCGCCATGCCGACACGCTGACAGGCGCCTACCTCAGCGGCCGCAAGCAGGTCGGCATGGGTTTCAAGCGCCTGGTCGCCGACAACAGCCCGCGCCTGGTGCTGGAAGGTGCGCGCGAGCACAATCTGCAGAACCTGTCGGTCGAGATCCCGCTGCAGCGCCTGGTGTGTGTGACCGGTGTCAGCGGCTCGGGCAAATCGACTTTGGTGCAGGACGTGCTGGCGCCGGCGCTGATGCGGCACTTCGGCCGCTCCACCGATGCGCCGGGGCAGTTCGACCGCCTGCTCGGCGCCGAGTTGTTGTCGGACGTGGTGTTTGTCGACCAGTCCCCGATCGGCAAGACGGCGCGCTCCAACCCGGTCAGTTATGTGGGCGCCTGGGACGCGATCCGCGAGATATTCGCCAATGCGCATCTGGCGCGGCAGCGCGGCTACACAGCGGCCAAGTTCAGCTTCAACGGCGGCGACGGCCGCTGCGCCACCTGCGGCGGTTCGGGTTTCGAGCATGTCGAGATGCAGTTCCTGAGCGACGTCTACCTGCGTTGCCCCGATTGCGATGGCAAGCGTTACCGGCCCGAGATCCTGGAGGTGCGGATCGAACGCCGGGTCGGCGGGCTGCCCGCACCCGTGCCACCAAGCGCTCCCTCTCCGGCTGCCGACACCGGTGAGTCAGTTGCTGGTGCCCGCAAACTTATCACCAACCCGGTCCTGGTGAAACGCCCGTTGCCTGCCCCTTCAAAACTGGTGAGCCTGAACGTGGCCGACGTGCTGAACCTGACCGTCAGCGAAGCGGCCACCATCTTTGCCGGGGATCGCGACGTCATCCGCGCCCTGCAACCGATCATCGACGTGGGCCTGGAGTATGTGAAGCTCGGCCAGCCGGTGCCGACCCTGTCGGGCGGTGAGGCGCAGCGCCTCAAACTCGCCGGTTTCCTGGCCGAGGCGGTCCGCAGCGGCAGCTCCAGCCGCCAGCCGGTGGCCCGGCGCGGCACGCTGTTCATGTTCGACGAGCCCACCACCGGTCTGCATTTCGACGACATCGCCAAACTGATGCGCGCCCTGCGCAAGCTGCTCGATGCCGGCCACTCGCTGCTGGTGATCGAGCACAACCTGGATGTGATCCGCGCCAGCGA
>JANOUM010000419.1:0-5015 GCA_031416855.1 Rhodoferax sp.
AGGATGTCGCAATGCAAGACCTGACCCCTCGCGGCGTGCTCTCGCGGCGCGACCTGAAGGATGTCGCAATGCAAGACCTGACCCCTCGCGGCGTGCTGACCCCTCGCGGGATCCCCTCGCGGTGCGCGGCGGGCCTTACCCTGGATCGGCTCTGCCGGCTCTCTCCACGATCATCCCGTAGTGCTCCGGGCGCCGGTGTTTGGCGAAGTTGAAGGTCGTCTCGCGGTACGAGCGCCCCAGGTCCAGGTCGCAGCGGGCAACGATCACCTCGTCGTGCGCGCTTGCGGCCCGCGCCACGATCTCGCCGTTGGGCGCGATGATGCAGCTGCCGGCGATCATGTCCACACCTTCCTCCATACCGGCCTTGGCGATACCCACTACCCAGCAGCTGTTCTGGTAGGCGCCGGACTGCATCGACAACTCGTTGTGGAACTGTCCGAGCCGGTCGTGGTCCGGGGCAGAGGGGTGATGCACCGGCGTGTTGTAGCCGCAGAACACCATATCGACGCCCTGCAGGCCGAGCACCCGGTAGGACTCGGGCCAGCGCCGGTCGTTGCAAATGATCATGCCGGCCACGCCACCGTACGCGCGCCAGGCCCCGAAGCCCAGGTCGCCGACCTCGAAGTAGCGCTTCTCGAGGTTCTGGAACGGTGTCTCGGGCCGGTGCTCGGAATGCCCCGGCAGGTGGATCTTGCGGTACTTGCCGATGATGTTGCCCGTGGCGTCGACCAGGATCGAGGTGTTGAAGCGCCGCTTGCGCCCGGCGGAAAGATCCAGTTCGCAGTACCCCAGGTGGAAACCGATGCCGAGGCGACGCGCTTCTTCGAACAGCGGCTGGGTGGCAGGCCCGGGCATCTCGCGCTCGAACCAGGTGTCCACCTCGGCCTCGTCTTCGGTGAACCAGTGCGGGAAGAAGGCGGTCAGTGTCGCTTCCGGGTAGGCCACCACATCGGCGCCCATGGCCTTGGCCTGGCGCATCAGGGCGATCAGGCGGAGCACCACGCCGGCGCGGTTCTCGGTGCGGGAAATCGGGCCCATCTGGGCGGCGGCAAGAGTGACCGTGCGTGCCATGATGCTCAGCTCCTCATGCGCAATCGGTTGCCAGGTGCGCCACACAGTCTCCGCGTTCGACCCGCCCGAAATGCCGCTGGCACACTACCATGCCGGCGCGCCGGAAAAAGCACGGCACCGGTGCGCGCGCCGGGTTGTCGACAAAATGGATCTGGCCGGCGAGGCCGCCCTGTTCGACCTCGCTGCCCAGGTCGACCAGGGGCTCCAGCAGGCCGGCGTCGGTGGCGTAGACATAGTGGTCACGGCTATTCACTTCGACCAGACGGGTACCGCGCGGTGGCGGCACGGGTTCGGCATCGGCCATCACGCCGGCAAACTGCAGGAAGCTGCGCACCCCTCGGTCGAGCATGGCGAGGCTGCTGCGGTCCACGTTGCCGCCGCCGCCGAATTCGCCCCCCAGCGAAACCAGGCCGCGCCGCGCCGCGGCGGCGCCAGCCAGGCGGTTCTCGGGGTTGTAGGCCCACACCATGCTCAGGGGTGCATCGAAGGCCTGCAGGGCGGCCAGCGAACGCGCGTCGAGCGCCGCATCGCCGCTCTTGCGCATGGAGCAGAACGGCACGTACCTCAGCGACGAGCCACCCGAATGCAGGTCGTGGTGGAAATCTGCCATCGGGTACAGGATGCTGTCGATGTAGTGCGCGATGGCAAATGTCGGTGTGCCGTGTGGATCACCTGGGAAGGCCCGGTTCAGGTTGCCCTGGTCGATCGGCGACACGCGCGCGCCGTCCATCGCCGCGGGCAGGTTGGCGGCCGGCAGGATGATCACGCGGCCCCGGATCTGCGTCGGCTCCAGTTCGCGGATCAACTTGGCCAGCACGATCTGGCCCTCGTATTCGTCGCCGTGGTTACCGGCCATCAGGAACACCGTGGGTCCCTCTCCGTTGCGGATCACCGCGATCGGGATTGCGATGGCACCATAGGCCGAGCGGGTTATCGAATGGGGCAGGTTGAGCCAGTCGACCTGCTTGCCTTGGGCCTGGTAGTCGACGTCGGTGAAGATCATGCTTGGCTGGGACATGGCTGGGCTCCTTGTAGGTTGTTCAGGTCCACCACTTGCCGTCGAGCACCAGGCCGCGTGCCACGAAGCGGTGCGCGCCGGTGATCACCTCGCCCACAACATCCTTGTACTCGGTGGGCTCGGGCAAGACCTCGAAGATGCTGGCCTCGCCGACCGACCCGATCTTGAGCGTGCCCAGGTCAGGCCGGCGGATGGCGTGTGCCGCGTTGGTGGTGCCGCAAGCCACCACCTCTGGCAGGCTCATGCCCAGTGCGTGGAACTTCGCCAGTGTCTGCAGCAGGTCGTAGGCCGGCCCATTGATCGACAGGATGTGCACGTCCGAAGAGATCACGTCAGGTTTGAACCCGGCTGCCAGCATGGCGCGGCTGGTGGCAAAACCACAGGAGCCGGCGCCGTGGCCGATATCGAAGATCACCCCGCGTTCACGTGCTGCGAGTACTTCCGGGCGCACGCCACCGCCCGGGTGCGACGGCGCGTTCGGGAACGGCCGAAAGCAGTGGGTGAGGATGTCGCCCTTGCGCAGGCGCGACATCACCTCCAGCCGCGACGGCGGTGGGTGGTCCAGGTGTGCCATCAGCGGCAGGCCGGTGGCCTCGGCGACCTCAAGCGCCATGTCCATCGGCGCGATGCCGGAATTGCCGCTTGCGCCGCGCCCCACGCGCACCTTGATGCCCACCACCAGGTCGGCGTTCTCCTGCGCCACGCGGGCGCATTCCTTGAGGTCGAGCAGCCGCAGGTCCTCGCACTCACCGACCATCACGGTGCCGGAGAACGCGAAGATGCCGGCAAACGACAGGTTCAGCAGCGGCAGGATGCGCACCGGCAGCGCCGGCTCGATCACGTGTTTGCGAAAGCCGGGGAAATTGCCCGGCCCGGCCGTGCCGGCGTCCACGAAGGTGGCGGTGGCGCTGGTGCGCGCCAGCGCCACGGCATCGACGCCGATCGAGGTGCCGCCCCAGTAGACATGGGTGTGCAGATCGATCAGGCCGGGCGTGACGACCTTGCCGCGCAGGTCGCGCACCTCGGTGGTTGGGCCGGCGACCAGTTGTTCGCCAATGGCGGCCACCCTGCCGGCGGTAAACCGGACGTCGGTCACGCGGTCAAGTTGCTGGGACGGGTCGATGACGCGTGCACCGCGCAGGATCAGGTCATGGGCCGGGGTGGCGACGGTCATTCGGTACTCCTGCAGGCGTGGACGAGGCAGCGCACCAGGACGGCATCGTCCTCGGCACGCAGGGTCTGGGGGTTGATGCAAAGGATGCCGGCGTCGACCAGGCGCTCGCCGACATGGACCGGCGGGTCGCCGGTCAACAGGCGTGCGACGATGGCCTGGGCGCGTGCGCCGACATCGAGTTCGAGCATCGGTATCGGGGAGCTTTCGGTGCTTGCATTGAGCCGTGTCGACAGGCCTGGCATACCCGCCAGAGCGCTGGTGATGGCCTGCAGGCGCGCACCCAGGGCCGCGGCGTGTGCGCCTTCGTCGCGCGCCACAAAACGCTCAAGCGCGCAGACCAGCCCGGCGATCTCTTCTTTGCCGACCTTGAAACCGCGGCCAATGCCATGGTGCGGGATGCCCTGGAGCGCCTGGCGGTCGATCAGGGCGGACGGCGACCAGGTCTGCGGGCTCACGTCCATGTCCATCATCTGCACCAGCGCCGAGCCGACCAGGTCGCGCCGCCCGGCCAGGATGCCGCTGGCCTGCGGGCCGCCGATGGCCTTGCCGCCGCTGAACACCACCAGGTCGGCGCCGGCCGCGATGAAGCGTTGCAGGTTGGCGCGCGGCGGCAACTGGGCGGCAGCGTCGACGATCACCGGCAGGCCGCGTGCGTGCACCGCCTCCAGCACCGCGGGCAGCTCATGCACCGTCTGGGCAGTGGCCACGAACACCAGGGCGACGGTCTGGTCTGTGATAGCGGTGTCTATCTCCCAGGGCTCCAGGCCGCGGATGCCTGCGCCGGTGCCGCGGTCGTTATGGCCGATGTCGACGATTTGCGCGCCAGCCAGGCGGATCGCGTGGTCGTAACTATTGCGATGGTTGCGCGCCATCAACACCTGGTTTGGCATGCTGCGCGTGTCGGGCAACGCGGCGATGCGGCGCACGTCCCAGCCTGCCAGGCAGGCGGCGCTGGCCAGTGTCAGGCCGGCGGCGGCGCCCGAGGTGACGATGCCAGCCTGCGCCCCGGTGATCCGCGCGATGACGCCGCTCGCCGCAGTCTGCAGTTCGGCGATGTCCACCGATGCGCCGGCCGCCTGCGCCATGGCCTGCAGCACTGCGGGCTCCATCAAACTGCCGCCGAGCCGGGTCAGCGTGCCGGCGACGTTGATGCGCCGTTGCACGCCGAGTTGGGTCAGGATGTCCATCGGGGTTTCATGCACGGTCTTGTGTCGTGTCGATCACTGCGCTGCGGCTCGTCCGGGTGGCGCGCGGACGGCTCATGCCGCAGCGAGCGTCTGCTTGGTGCGCAGGTGACAGGCCACCACATGGCCGGGCGCAATTTCCTGCAGCGGCGGGTATTCCAGCTTGCAGCGATCGATGGCGTACGGGCAGCGGGTGTGAAAATGGCAACCCGGGGGCGGATTGATCGGGCTGGGTACATCGCCCTCGATCACCAGCCGCTTGCGCCGCGCCTTCGGGTCGGCGATCGGTGCCGCGGCCATCAGCGCCTCGGAGTACGGGTGCAGTGGCTGGGCGAAGATGCGGTCCTTGGGCGCGAGTTCGACGATGCGCCCGAGGTACATCACGGCGATGCGGTGGCCGATGTGTTCCACCACCGCCAGATCGTGTGACACGAACAAGTAGGCCAGGCCGAACTCCTCCTGCAGGTCCATCAGCAGGTTGAGTACCTGCGCCTGCACTGACACATCGAGTGCCGATACCGGCTCGTCGGCCACGATCAGGCGCGGATTGAGCGCCAGCGCGCGTGCG
>JANOUM010000420.1:0-8937 GCA_031416855.1 Rhodoferax sp.
CTTGGCTTCACCGCCAAACTTGGCCGCCAAAATCGTCGTGATCGCCGCCGTCAGCGTCGTCTTGCCATGGTCCACATGCCCGATCGTGCCCACGTTCACGTGGGGCTTGGTTCGTGCAAATTTTACTTTTCCCATTTTCAAACAGCTCCAAAAAGGACTCGAAAAGCAACAACAAATCAGCTCAGCCACCACTGCCGGTGCAGTACATCACCCGTCGGCAGCAAACTTATCCTGGTGCCCATTGCGGGAATCGGACCCGCGACCTCTCCCTTACCAAGGGAGTGCTCTGCCACTGAGCCAAATGGGCCTTTTAACTACTCGCCTCAACTACAGCTTACCTACTTGAACCGGGCCGTGGAGCGGGAGACGGGAATCGAACCCGCGTCATTAGCTTGGAAGGCTAGGGTTCTACCATTGAACTACTCCCGCATCGGGGTCGAACCAAATCAACCCCAAAAGCCTCGCATTCCACCCTGTCCGGTTACCCGAAACACCCGTACCAATTAACTCACTGAATCCGTTTTCGCTGGTGGAGAGGGCTGGATTCGAACCAGCGTACTCGTAAGAGGGCAGATTTACAGTCTGCTGCCATTAACCACTCGGCCACCTCTCCTTTGGCGAACCGCAGATTATGCCATGGAAAAATTTGGTGTGAAGCGCCTTTTCACAGGCTGAAGTCAAACCGCCCAGTCCACGGGAGCACTCGCCTGGCACACCAGAAAGGCATTGGCCGCAAGGAAATGGCCGCAGCCGAAAAACGGGACGGGGGACCGCCGAGCCGACAACGGGGACGGGTGGTTGGAGCACAACACCAGCCGGTTGCTGAGGCGCGGTGCGGCGTCGATCAGCGGGCGGTACGCCTGTGCATGGGATCCCCACAGAATGAAAACGACCGGGTTGGGTCGTTGCAGCACCGCCAGCAGCAGGGCGTCGGCCAGTTGTTCCCACCCATGCCCGGCGTGGGACGCGGGCAATCCCTGCTCGACCGTCAAGCAAGTGTTCAGCAACAAGACGCCTTGCTCGGCCCACCGCTTCAGGTTGCCGTTGCGACGCGGCAGCGGTCTCCCGGGCGGGGGGGCGCTCGCGCCGCATCCGTCCACCTCGGCGAAGATGTTGCGCAGCGACGGGGGCGGGCGGACACCCTCGGCCACTGAAAACGCCAGGCCGTGGGCTTGTCCCGGCCCGTGGTACGGATCCTGCCCCAGGATGACGACCCGCACGCGGGACAGCGGTGTCGATGCCAGAGCCTGAAACGGCGTGGCCGGATAGACCGTGGCGCCGGCCGCCAGGCGACTCCGCATGAACTCGGCCAGTTGACGGCCTGCCGGTCCTGCCAGGAAATGGTCGACTGCCGGCCTCCAGTCGTTCGCCACCGGCCAGTCCTGCGGCGCCCAAGTCAACAGCCGGTCGGCCACCCCGACGTCAGGCAAAGGCGAACAACTGGGCCATCGCCTTGCCCGGATCCTCGGCGCGCATGAACGTTTCGCCCACCAGGAAGCCACGCACACCGGCCTCTGTCATGCGGAGCACGTCGTCGCGCCCGGTGATGCCGCTTTCGGTGACCAGCAGCCGGTCCGGCGGCAATTGCCCCATCAGCGCCAGGGTCGTATCCAGCGACACTTCGAAGGTCCGCAGGTTGCGGTTGTTGATGCCGATCAAGGCGGTCTTCAGCTGCAGGGCCCGCGCCAGTTCGCCCGCGTCATGCACTTCCACCAGGACCGACATGAACAGGCCATGGGCAACCGCTTCCATGTCGCGCATCTGGGCATCGTCCAGGCAGGCCGCGATCAGCAATACCGCGTCCGCCCCCATGGCCCGCGATTCATAGACCTGGTAGGGGTCGATCAGGAAATCCTTGCGCAGCACCGGCAACTGACAGGATGCGCGGGCCTGCTTGAGGTAATCCACGCTGCCCTGGAAGAACTGCTGGTCGGTCAGCACCGACAGGCAGCTGGCTCCATGTTCAGCGTACGTCTGCGCGATGTCGGCCGGCTCGAACTCCGGGCGCAGGACACCCTTGGACGGGCTGGCTTTCTTGATTTCGGCTATCACGGCGCTGCGGCCCTGTGCGATGGTCAAGCGCATGGCGGCCTCGAAATCACGGGTCAACACGCGCGACTCGGCGTCCGCTCGGACCACCGCCAGCGGTTTGCGCGCCAGCGCCTGGGCTAGTTCCTCGCGCTTGACCGCCACAATCTTGTTCAGGATGTCGGACATGGTTCTATTGGTGCCCCGAAATCCTCGATCGTAGCCGCCTGGAGGTGGCCGGTCACAGTGTCACCGGCTGACCACTTTGGCAACTTTGTGCAGCGGCCTCCGCCAGCACCTGTGCGGCGACGCCATCGGCAATGGTGGTCCGGAACGGCGCACCACTGTGTAGGCATTCGAAAAAGTGGGTGATTTCGAGCCGGTACGCCGCGCTGTAGCGCTGCAGGAAGAAGTTCTCTGGCTTGTCGCGCCGCACGCCCTTGGCGTCCGATTGCACGACTTCGCTGGGCGTATGGTTGCCGCATTGCAACATGCCGGTCGACCCCAGCACCTCGAACCGCTGGTCATACCCGTAGGCGGCGCGGCGCGAGGTGTTGATCTGGCACAGGCGGCCCTGGCGCGTGCGGATCGTCACCGCCGTGCTGTCCAGGTCACCCAAGGCCCGGATCGACGGATCGGTCAGGACCGACCCGGTGGCGCTCAGCCATTCCGCCTCGTCGCCGCCGGCGCACAGGATCCAGCGGAAAACGTCGAAATCGTGGATCAGCATGTCGCGAAAGATCCCACCGGAGGCCTGGATATATGCGGCCGGCGGCGCGCCCGGGTCCCGGCTGGTGATGACCAGCATCTCGGGGTTGCCAATCTCGCCACGGTCCATGCGCGCGCGCGCCTCGTTGAAGGTGGGATCGAAGCGGCGCTGGAAACCGATCATGCAGGCCACACCGGCCGCCTGGACGGCGTCGGCACATGCCCGCGCCCGCGGAACCGACATGTCAATCGGCTTTTCGCAAAAGATATGTTTGCCGGCCGCCGCCGCACGGGTGATCAGGTCGCTGTGGGTATCGGTGGACGATGCGATGGCCACCACCTCGATCGCGGAATCAGCCAGGACGGCGTCGATGCTGGCGACACGGGCGCCATGTCGTTGCGCCAGATCGGCGGCAGCTGCGGCCACCGGATCACACACAAACTGCAACTGCACGCCCGGCAAGGCCGCCAGGTTGGAAGCGTGGATGCGGCCGATACGACCGGCTCCGAAGATGGCGACGTTTTTCATGGTTTTTCCTGCGGGGCTGGCGCTGAACTATACCGGTCGCTCCGGCGGAACTGCCGTTCCTCGGCCCGGCGCGTAGAGCAACTCCGTGCGGTAGGCCAGGGCGATGAACAGGCTTTGCGCCAAACACATGGTGTTGGTCAGGGAGCGAAAGCCGAAAGTGCTGCTCTCGTGCACTACCAGGATGACGGCCGACAACGCAGCCAGCGGGCTCATCTGGCTGTCGGTGATCGCCACCAGCCTGGCGCCCCGGGCCGCGGCCGCGCGGGCACACTGCAGCGACTCCTCTGCGTAGGGCGAAAAGCTCACGATCAGCATTACGTCGCCTGCCCTCAGCCCACGCACCTGCCCTTCGAACATGCCACCAAGACCGGACACCAGTTCGACCCGCTTGTCGGTATGTTGCAGGGCATAGGTGAGGTAGCTCGCCACCGCGAACGACCGGCGTGCGCCCATAACCCAGATCGAAGGCGCATCCACCAGCAACGCCACCGCATCGTCGAAAGACGGGCTGTGCAGGTCCCGCTTGAACTCCTGCATGCCTGCGATGCTCCCGGCGATGAACTCATCGGCGATGTCGGCACTGGTCAGGCGACCCTGCGCCGCGTCAATGACACTGCGGATCCGGGCCTGGTAGGTGCGGCTGGGCGAAATCTGCCGCGCGATACCGTCCCGGAAGATTCTCTGCATCTCGGTGTAGCCGGAGAACCCGAATCGCTTGGCAAACCGGATCACCGCAGAGGGCTGCACGCCGCTGTGCCGGGCCACATCCTGGATCCGGTCCAGCCCGATCTGGTCACGGTGCTGTTCGACATACCGGGCAATCAGCTTCAGCTGACCGCTGAGCGATCCAAAGTCAGTCCGGATGGCCTCCAGCAGTTGCTCGGCCGCAAGACCCGGCATGGGTGGAGGATCGCGCCGCGAACTGGGTCCGGAGGTCATGGCAATGGAAATTGCGAAGGGCGAAGGGCGAAGTTCAGAAAAAATATTCTAAATGCTTGCACTAATACAAATAAAATTCTTTCCGGCACGATAACCGCATTTCCCCCTGTCCGTCGAGGCGGTACGAAGCGTGTCGCTCCACTGGCACTTTCTCCGCCACTGATGCATCTGGACACTGACTGGATCCATGCCCAAACGCCGCGCCCGCCACGCCCTGCCGGCCCAATACGCGGTCTGGCTGCTGCCTGATGCCGAAGCCGAACCATTGCTGATGGAAACCATCGCCCGTCTGTCGGTCCTGCTCGGTGGGCCGGGCTTCGAGCCGCATGTGACGGTGCAGGGCGACATCGCCCTGCCGCTCGAGCTGCTCCGCGAACCGGTCCAGCGCTGGGCCGACAGTTGCCCGCCGCTGCGATGGCCGGTGGCCGAGGTGCAATGCGGCGCACAGTTCTTTCGTTGCCTCTACCTGCGATTCAATGCGTCGGCAGCGTTTACCACCCTGCAGGCATTCGCGCACAGCGCTACAGGCACCTCGCGCGGTCTGTCACCTTTCCCCCACCTGAGCCTGGCGTATGCTGCAACGCAGGCGGACAACATCGGGTTGCGCACCGTGCTGGCAGACGAATTCGCCGGCCGAGAAATTGTTTTCGACCAACTGGCCATCGTCCGTTCGTCCGCGTCCGTGCCGATTCCCCAATGGGAGTGTCTGGCACGGTTCCCGCTCGCCGCCTGACCCCTGACCGACACCCGACCATGTCACCGCTCAAGATTCCCGATGGCCGCCGCCATGACCTCGCCTGCCTGGGCCGCTTGGCGGTGGACCTGTACGCCCAGCAAGTCGGCGCCCGGCTGGAAGACGTCACTAGTTTTGCCAAGTACCTGGGCGGAAGTTCGGCCAACATCGCCTTTGGCGTCGCCCGGCTCGGCCTGCGTGCGGCCATGGTCTCGCGTGTGGGTGACGAGCAGATGGGGCGTTATCTGACCGACACGCTGCTGCGCGAGGGCTGCGATGTGTCGCAGATCCAGATCGATCCGCAACGCCTGACCGGCCTGGTGCTGCTGGGCCTGAAAGACCGCGACACCTTTCCGCTGCTGTTCTACCGCGAAAACTGCGCCGACATGGCGCTCGACGCCGCACGGGTCAGCGAGGCCTTCATCGCCGACTGCCGCGCCCTGCTGATCACCGGTACCCACCTGAGTGCGCCCGCGGTGCGCGCCGCGTCCACCGCTGCGCTGACGTACGCCGGCAAGCACCAGGTGCTGCGCGTGTTGGACATCGACTACCGACCGGTCCTCTGGGGTCTGACCAAACGTGGTGATGGCGCCAACCGCTTCGTGGCCAACGCGCACGTCACTGCGCAGCTGCAGGCCATGCTGCCGCATTTCGACCTGCTGATCGGCACCGAGGAGGAGTTCCTGATTGCCGGCGGGGTGCCCGGCGACCTGCTGGCCTCGTTGCGCGCGGTGCGCGCGGTCAGCGCGGCAAGCCTGGTGCTGAAACTCGGTGCGGCCGGTTGCTGTTTCATCCCGGATGCCATCCCGGCACGGCTGTCTGACGCGTTGACGGCGCAGGGTGAACGCGTCGAGGTGATGAACGTACTCGGCGCCGGTGACGCATTCGCCGCCGGACTGATGACAGGCTTTCTGCAGGGCCAGGACTTCCTGGCAGCGGCGCGACTGGCGAACGCCTGCGGCGCCCTGGTGGTATCGCGCCATGCCTGCGCGCCGGCCATGCCGACGCCAGCCGAGTTGCGGCATTGGTTCGGCGGCCGGCGCAACCCGAAGGTGGATGCCGACACCGAACTGGCCCACCTGCACCGGGTCAGCGCCTCGCGCGTCGCTTGGCCGGAACTGCAGGTGCTTGCCTTCGACCACCGCAGCCAGTTTTATGAGATGGCGCGGCGGGCCAACGCGCCGGAGAACCGGATCGCAGCCCTCAAGAGCCTGCTGCTGCGGGCGGCGGAGAAAGTCGCGCAGCGTGACATGCTGCAAGGACGCATCGGCGTGCTGATCGACGGCGGTGCCTACGGTGCCGATGCGCTGGCCGCCGGCACCGGGCGCGGGTGGTGGGTCGGCCGCCCGGTGGAATTGCCGGGTTCGCGACCGCTGCGCTTCGACGGCACCCTGTCGATCGGCAGCACCCTGGTGACATGGCCGGCGGAACAGGTGGTCAAGTGCCTGGTGCACTACCACCCGGATGACGCGGTCGACCTGCGCCTGGCCCAGGAAATGAAGGTGCAGGAGCTCTGGCAGGCCACCTGCGCCAGCGGACACGAGTTGTTGCTGGAAATCATCTGCCCGTCGTCGGTGGCGCCGGACGTGCCGCCCGACGCCGCCGTGCTGCGTGCGGTACAGCGCTTCTACAACCTGGGCATCCGGCCGCAATGGTGGAAACTCGCGCCGATGCCGCCCCGCGGGTGGCAGGCATTGGAGCAGCTGGTGGCCAGCCGCGACCCGCTGTGCCGCGGTGCGGTCATCCTGGGGCTGAACCAGCCGCTGCAGGTACTGGCCGACAGCTTTGCGCAGGCGACCAACCCGATCGTCAAGGGCTTCATGGTCGGGCGCAGCGTCTGGATGGAGCCGGCACAGAAGTGGCTGTCGCAGCAGATCGGGGATGCACAACTTGTGGACGCCGTGGCGGACAATTTCTCGCTGCTGGTGCACGCCTGGCGCGACCGCGGCAAGTACGCGGCCCGCACCGGCGCGTAAGCGGCCAGCCTCCAGCAACCAGAGGAATCGACACCGTGAAGACCCAACGACTCACCATGGCCCAGGCGCTGGTCAAATACCTGGCGGCGCTGCGGGTCGAACTGCCCGACGGCAGCCTGGTGCCGTATTGCGCTGGCGTGTTTGCGATCTTCGGCCATGGCAACGTGGCCGGCATCGGCGAGGCCCTGTGGGCCGAACGCACGCGGCTGCCGACTTGGCGCGCCCACAACGAGCAGGCGATGGCGCACGCGGCGATTGCGTTCGCCAAGGCGCGGTTCCGGCAACAGGCGATGGCGGTCACCACCTCGATCGGGCCGGGCGCGACCAACTTGCTGACGGCCGCCGCGCTGGCCCATGTGAACCGCCTGCCGGTGCTGCTGCTGCCCGGCGATGTGTTCGCATCCCGGGCGCCGGACCCGGTGCTGCAGCAACTCGAAGATTTCGCGCAGGGAGATGCCAGCGTCAACGACGCGTTCCGGCCCCTGACCCGGTATTTCGACCGCATCAGCCGCGCCGAGCAGATCCTGGACGCGCTGCCGCGCGCCATCGCCGTGATGACCGACCCCGCCACCTGCGGGCCGGTCTGCCTGGCGCTGCCGCAAGACGTGCAGACCCACGCCTTCGATTGCCCGACCAGCTTCCTGCTTCCGGCGCCGGTCCGTTTTCGCCGCCCGGCACCGGACGCCGGCGAACTCGCCCGCGCCGCGGCACTGCTGCGAAGTGCAAAACGCCCGCTGATCGTAGCCGGCGGCGGTGTGCTCTACAGCCAGGCCGGGCCGCAGTTGCAGGCGTTTGCCGATGCGCACGGAATCCCGGTGACCGAAACCCAGGCCGGCAAGGGCAGCCTGCCCTGGAACCATGCGCTGAATGGCGGCGCCATCGGTGTCACCGGGTCGCCGGCTGCGAACGCGCTGGCACGCGAGGCCGATCTGGTGCTGGCCGTGGGCACCCGGCTGCAGGATTTCACCACCGGTTCGCACAGTCTGTTCACTCAGGCCCGGGTGCTCGGGCTCAACGTGCAGGCGCAGGACGCACGAAAGGCGACCGACACCACTCTGGTGGCGGACGCCCAAGTGGCCCTGGCGCAGTTGTCCGCGGCGGTGCAGGGCTGGCAGGCCGACGCCACCTGGACGGGCAGCGCCAGCGATCGCGCAGCGCGCTGGGTGCAACGCGTGGACACATTGACCAGCGGCACGCCGGTGCCGGCCGGGCAATTGCCCTACGACGCCGACGTAATCGGCGCCGTGCGCGATTCGGCGCCCGACAGCGACACCCGCGACGTTGTCGTCTGCGCCGCCGGCACGCTGCCGGCCGAGCTGCACAAGCTGTGGCGCGCTGGCGCGCCCGGCAACTACCACGTGGAGTACGGTTATTCCTGCATGGGTTACGAGATCGCCGGTGGCCTGGGCGTGAAGATGGCGCGACCCGACAGCGAGGTGATCGTGATGGTCGGGGACGGGTCCTACCTGATGATGAATTCCGAGATCGCGACCTCGGTGATGCTGGGCCGCAAGTTGATCATCGTGGTACTGGACAACCGGGGCTACGGCTGCATCCAGCGTTTGCAGGTGGCCAGCGGCGGCCCACGCTTCAACAACATGCTCGACGATTGTGTGGGCGATGCCGGCGAGTCGCCGGTGATCGACTTCGCCCTGCATGCGCGCAGCCTGGGCGCGGAAAGCGTGCACGCGGCCAATATCAACGCGTTCCGGGCAGCAATGGAGGCGGCGCGAGCCGCCACCCGCACCCAGGTGATCGTGATCAACACCACCCACACCCGCACCACCGACGACGGTGGCTGCTGGTGGGAGGTGGCCATCCCCGAAGTCTCTGAACGCGCCGAAGTCGGCGCGGCCCGCGCCGCCTATATGGCCGCCAAGAAGGACCAACACCCATGAACTGGAATGTGCGTATCGGCATCAACCCGATCAGCTGGATGAACGACGACTTGCCCGCGCTGGGCGGCGACACACTGCTGGAGACCGCCCTGGCGCAGGGGCGGGAGATCGGCTACGAAGGTTTCG
>JANOUM010000421.1:0-1862 GCA_031416855.1 Rhodoferax sp.
GTGATGGTGGTCGGAGGCAACATCGACGGCTTCACCCGCGTTATGACCACCGCGATCGCGCTCGAGACCAGCAAGGGCGACCTGCCGCTGGCGCTGGCGCTGGGCCTGGTGCTGCTGGCCGTGGTGCTGGTGCTCAATGCGGCGATTGCGCTGGTCAGGCGCTGGCGTGAGCGCGTCGAGGGCGGCTCGCGTGCGCTGGTGACGGGGGTCGGGGCGTGAAGGCGACACACCCGCGCGACGCTGACTGGCGCCGCGCCCCGAATGCCACAGGCCAAGCGGCGGACCCGGTGCTGGCACTCGCCGCGGCGTCGGTGGTGTTTGCCCGGGTCACCGCCTTGTCGTCGGTGACGCTGCGGGTTCTGCCGGGCGAGTGTGTCGCCCTGGTGGGCAGCAACGGCAGTGGCAAGAGCACCTTGCTGCGCTTGCTGCACGGCTTGCAGCGCCCCAGCACGGGTACCCTGTCGTGTGACCCGTCGGTGCGCCAGGCGATGGTGTTTCAGCGCCCGTTCATGTTGCGGACGTCGGCACGCAACAACGTCGCACTCGGACTGTGGATGGCCGGTGCGCACTGGAGTGCGGCACGGGAGCAGGCGCTGGAGGGCCTGCAGCGCGTCGGACTGGCGGCGCTGGCAGGCCGCCCTGCCCGCACCTTGTCCGGCGGTCAGCAGCGACGCGTGGCGCTGGCCCGTGCCTGGGTGCGCAGGCCGGGATTGCTGCTGCTCGATGAACCGACCGCCAGCCTGGACCCGCACGCCAAGCGCGAAGTCGAGGCCTTGATGGCGGGATTCGCGGCCGGCGTCGATGGCCAGCCGATGACCATGGTTTTTGCCAGCCACAACCTAGGGCAGGTCAAGCGGCTGGCCACACGGGTGGTCTACCTGGAGCAGGGGCGGGTCGCAGCCGACCTGCCGGTGCAGGACTTCTTCCACCCGCAGCGCCTGCAACAGGTGTCCGCTGCGGCCGATCTTTTTGTCAAGGGAGAGCTGGCATGAACGCAGATCGATTTTTCAGTTCAGCCGGCGGGCGCAGGCGGCTTTTGCTGGCGCTCGGCTGCGCGTTGGCCATGCCGCTGGTGCAGGCCCAGGCCCAGCCGATCGTCATGGCCTCGACCACGTCGACCGAGCAGTCGGGTCTGTTTGCCCATCTGTTGCCCGAGTTCAGGAAGGCCAGCGGCATCGACGTCAAGGTGGTGGCGCTGGGGACCGGCCAGGCGATCGACATGGGCCGCCGCGGCGATGCCGACCTGTTGTTCGTGCATGACCAGGCGGCCGAGGAAAAGGTCGTCGCCGAAGGGTTCGCCGTCAAGCGTTTCCCCGTGATGTACAACGACTTCGTGCTGGTCGGACCGGCCACCGATCCGGCCAGGATTCGCGGGCGCGACATCGTTGAGGCGCTGAAAAAGCTCTCTGCTGCCAACAGCAGCTTTGTCTCGCGCGGCGACCGCAGCGGCACCCATGCAGCGGAATTGCGCTTCTGGTCGATGGCTGGCGCGGCTGACAGGAAGGGGGGTGGCTACCGGGAATGCGGCTGCGGCATGGGCCCGGCGCTGAACATCGCCTCCAGCAGCGGCGCGCATGTGTTGACCGACCGCGGCACCTGGTTGAGCTTCAAGAACCGCGGCAACCTGACCGTGCTGGTCGAGGGCGACACGAAGTTGTTCAACCAGTACGGCGTGATGGTGGTGAATCCGGCCCGGCATCCCCACGTGCAAGCACCAGCGGCGCAGAAATTCGTCGACTGGGTGCTCGCACCGGCCGGGCAGGGCGCGATTGCGTCCTACAGGATCGGGGGTGAACAGGTGTTCTTCCCGAATGCCGGCCGCTGACGCCCGCTCAGCCGCGTGGGAGCCCGAGCTTGCGGTA
>JANOUM010000422.1:0-5977 GCA_031416855.1 Rhodoferax sp.
ATGTTGAGTGTGGCGTCCTGCGCAAATGCACCGGTAGTGCCGGCCAGGTAGAGGCTGATGGTGACGACTCGTTTGAGGTTCATGGGGTCTGGTTTGGTTGGTTACGGATGATTGCTCCGATAATAAAGCAAACAAGAATCATTCGCAATATGTTTGAACAGAGGTGTTTTCTTTGATAAGTCAAATTTTTCCGGCCTTGCAGGCGCTCGTGTGCAGGCCGTTGCTGGTTGTCGGCGTCTGTGTGATCGCACTAGGAGGCTGCGCGGTGGGGCCGCCTGCGGCGACTCCCGGGGTCATCCAGTCGCCGCCGATTGTGGCGCCGGCCGTCGTGCGCAAGCCACCTCGCCTCGCGCTGGTTCTGGGGGGTGGGGCGGCGCGGGGGTTCGCCCATGTCGGCGTGATCCAGGTGCTGGAAGAGGCCGGCATCAAGCCGGATCTGGTGGTGGGCACGTCCGCCGGGAGCCTGGTGGCGGCGATCTACGCCAGCGGGAAAACGGGCATGCAACTGCAACAGATTGCGATCGACATGGAAGAAGCCATGCTGACCGATTGGAGCCTGCCATTTTTTGGACGTGGGATGCTGCGCGGCGAGGCGTTGGCTCGATATGTCAATGGCCTGGTCGGCAACCGGACGATCGACAGCCTGCCGATGCCATTGGGAGTCGTCGCAACCGACCTGCACAGCGGCGACGGGATCCTTTTCCGGCGCGGTGACACCGGATTGGCGGTACGCGCATCGAGCGCCGTGCCGTCGCTTTTCCAACCAGTGAGGATTGGAACTCGGGAGTTTGTCGATGGCGGCCTGGTAGCGCCGGTGCCAGTTCGTTACGCGCGGGAGATGGGGGCCGAATTGGTTATTGCAGTGGATATCTCCAACCAGCCCCTGAGCAACAGCGCGGATGGCACGATCCAGGTGCTGTTGCAGACTTTTTCTATCATGAGCAAATCCATCAACGCCTATGAATTGCGCGATGCCGACGTGGTGGTGCGCCCGTCCCTGGCGGCGGTGGGGGGCGCGGATTTCAGCTCCAGGCGCCGCTCGATCGAAGCCGGGCGGACGGCGATGCTGCTGGCTTTGCCGACCTACCGATCCAGGCTGGCCAGCCTGTACCCGTGACCGCGGTAACCTGAGATCTCCACCGGCAGGAGGCATTTGGCAGGCTTCGCAACCTATAATTTCTTTTCGCTGCGGGGTGGGAACAACAACAAAGAAAGCGAACTGGATTCGTATGGAGAGCACCTTGAACCGGGAACGCAAAGATACCCGCATCCTCATCTATAGCCACGATACCTTCGGGCTGGGCCACCTCCGGCGATGCCGGACGATTGCCCATTCTCTCGTGGATCGATTCAAGCACCTGTCGGTGCTGATTCTTTCCGGCTCTCCCATCATTGGCAGTTTCGACTTCCGCTCACGGGTGGACTTTGTGCGGGTTCCTGGCGTCGTGAAACTGCGCAACGGCGAGTACACGCCGCTCAATCTGCATATCGACGTCGAGCAGACCCTGCGCATGCGTGCGTCGATCATCCGCCATACGGCCGAAATGTTCGACCCCGACATCTTCATTGTGGACAAGGAACCGCTGGGCCTGCGCGGCGAGGTGCTCGAGACGCTGGAAATGCTCAAGCAGCGTGGCACCCGGTTGGTGCTGGGGCTGCGCGATGTGATGGACGAGCCAAAATTATTGGCGCCGGAGTGGCGGCGCAAAAAGGTGCTGCCCGCCCTGCGCGACTTGTACGACGAAATCTGGATCTACGGGCTGCCGCAGATCTGCGAGCCGCTGGACGGAATCGCGTTGTCCGCCAGCGTGCGCAAGAAGATCACCTATACCGGTTATCTCGCCCGCGAGGTCTCTACTGGCGGAGCGCCACCGCGCATGCCCGATATCACCAAGAAGCCGTATATCCTGGTCACGACGGGCGGCGGGGGTGACGGCGAAGGGCTGATTGACTGGGTCCTGCGCGCATACGAACACGATGCGCTGCTGCCGTACCCGGCGCTGCTGGTCCTGGGGCCGTTCATGCAGCCGGAACGCCAGACAGAGTTCATGAACCGCGCCGCGCGGCTCAAACGTGTCGACGCGATCACGTTCCACAGCAACCTCGAAGCCCTGGTGGCCGGCGCGGCGGCCGTCGTGGCCATGGGGGGCTACAACACGTTCTGCGAGGTGCTGTCCCTCGACAAACGCGCCTTGATCATTCCGCGCACGACACCCCGGCTCGAGCAGTTCATCCGTGCCTCAAGCGCCGCCCGCCTGGGCTTGATCAGCATGCTTAGCGAAGATGGCGAGAACGACCCTTCCGTGATGGCGGCGGCCCTGCGCGCCTTGCCGCGCAAGAACCTGCCGTCCCAGGTCGTGGTACCCGGCTTGCTCGAAGGTCTGCCGAATTTGGCGAAGCTGGTTGCCCCCTGGTTGAAGGTCGCCGAGGAAGATAAGAGCAAGGTGGTGGCTCGTATTGGCTGATGTGAAGGCCGTGGCGCCGCAGGGCCGCGTCGCATTTGTCCTGAAGGGCTACCCGCGCCTGTCTGAGACCTTCATCGCCCAGGAAATCGCGGCTCTCGAGCAATTGGGCCTGCAGATCCTGATCGTGTCGCTGCGGCACCCGACGGACAAGCAGGTTCACCCGATTCATGCGGAGATCCGGGCTGCGCTCCTGTATTTGCCGGAATACCTGCGCGACGCCCCGTTGCGCGTGTTGCGGGGCTGGTGGCATGCACGGCAACGACCGGGCTATCGGGCAGCGCTGGCTGCATGGTGCCGTGATCTGTGGCGTGACCGCACCGCCAATCGGGTACGCCGCTTCGGCCAGGCACTGGTGCTGGCCCATGAATTGCCGTCCGATGTCACGCGGCTGCATGCGCACTTCCTGCACACACCGGCTTCGGTGGTACGGTATGCGGCGGGTATCCGCGCCTTGCCCTGGTCGGGGTCCGCCCATGCCAAGGACATCTGGACCACGCCGGAATGGGAGTTGCGCGAGAAACAGGCCTCGTGCGACTGGCTCGTGACATGCACCGGTACCAATTGCGAGTACCTGTCGGGACTGGCACCCGAAGGCCGGGTGGAACTGGTCTACCACGGGCTGGATCAGAACCGCTTTCCCCAGTTTATGGCGCAGCGACCCGATCGCAATGGCCACACGCCGAACGACCCGGTGCGGCTACTGTCGGTCGGGCGCCTGGTGGAAAAGAAGGGCACGGACGTATTGCTGGAGGCGCTGGCACTGCTGCCGCCTGATCTGAACTGGTCACTGGTGCATGTCGGGGGAGGTCCGCTGCGCGAGGCCTTGTCGAAGCAGGCAATGGCCTTGGGCATCGACGATCGCATCTCCTGGCGCGGCGCCATGGCACAGGACGGATTGATCCAGGAGTACCGTGCTGCCGACCTGTTTGTCCTGGCCAGCCGGATCGCCCAGGACGGTGACCGCGATGGCCTGCCCAACGTACTGATGGAAGCGCAAAGCCAGGGTCTGGCCTGTGTCGCAACCAGGGTAGCGGCGATCCATGAACTGATCGAGGATGGCGTGACGGGTGTGCTGGTCGACCAGCAGTCCCCTCCGGCGCTGGCGGCCGCACTGGGCCGTTTGCTGGTGGACCCTGCACTCCGACGCGTCTACGGCCTGGCCGGACAGGCGCGCGTGGCGAGCCGTTTTGGCTTGCAGGCCAACATCGTCCGGCTGGCCGGCAAGTTCGGCCTGCCTGCGGCGTCGACCTGATCACCCCGGGCCCCTCAGACCAGGCCCATGGTCTGCTCCAGCCCGGCCACACACAACATGCGCTGCAGCAACCCGCACTCAAGGTAGCTGTCCTGCCTGCTGGCGGCGTTGAGCAGGCGTTTGACGTCCACGCGTTGCGGCAGCAGGCGCGAGCTCGCCACCAGTTCGAGCACTTGGCTGCGGTTGCTTTGCAGGAAGCGGTGGTAGACCCAACGAAAGCCCTGCTTGTCCCGGCGCCATTGCGTGGGCAGGGGAACAAAGCGGCTGAAAGCGATACGCAATTCGTGCTTGTTCCACGGCCCCGTAAATTTGCGCCTGAAGTCGGTCTGCATGAAGCTCGCCAGCCGGAAGTCCAGCAGCGGGCTGCGGTTCTCGATGCCATACGCCATGGCGTTTCGATCGTTTTGCCACAGCCACTCCTGCAGCCGCCCCCGACTGGCATCGGCCACCAGGGCCTCGGTCAATGTGCCGTTGAAATCCAGCAACGGATCGACACGGCGGGCGCAGAGTACCTCGCGTTGCACAAAGCTGTCGATGTCCGGTGGATCTTCCGTGGCCCGCACCAAAGCGTGGGCCGTTGGCAGCGCTGCGGTCTCGATCAGCTCGGGATGCAGGACCTGTTGCGCCATCGCCAGGAGCCGCGGCTGGTCGGCGTTGGCAGCCAGGGATGCGTTAATCCAGCCCTGGTCGCCCTCGGCCAGTGCCTGGCGCAACGCGAACCGGTAGTAGCGGTCCCAGTAACCCGCAAAAATTTCATCACCGCCGGTGCCGTCGAGTACCACGGGTACGTCATGCTCGGCGATCTGGGCATACAGCTGTGGCATGGCCAGTACGTTGCCGATGAAGGGAAAGGGCTTCTCCTGGTGACGGCAGACCTGCAGGAAGGCGTCCATGCCGCTGCTGCCATAGTTCAGCGGCATGGTGATGGCCCGGATGCCTAGCTGGTCGACGCACTGCCGCGCGTAGCTTGCGTCCGCGCTTTTTCCGGCGTCGCCGGTGAAACAGGTCACCTGGTCCGCGAGTCCTTGCGATGCCAAGATGGACAGGACGAGCGAGCTGTCGACACCGCCAGACAACAACAGGCCGACCTTGCGATCCGAGACCAGGCGCGACACCACCGCATCCCGCAACTGGTCGGCCAGTTCTTCGGCCCGCGGCGGGTGGGTCCGGCAATAGGCGTCCAGCGTGTGGTAGGTGCTTTCCCGGAGCTGCCAGGAGGCGAGGTCCACGTGCAGCACCCCCCCGGCCACCACCTGGCGGATGCCATGGATGTGGGTGGCGCCGTCGGGGTGCGGGTACAACCAGCCATCCCGCAGGAAACTGTCCAGGTCCGCCATCGCCATCTCGGGTGAGCGCCCCAGGTACTCGAGGATCGGACGGATCTCCGAAGCCAGGCATAACCGGTCGGCATCGGCGTAGTAGAACAGCGGCTTCTTGCCGTACCGGTCGCGCGCCGCGGTCAGACTGCCACGGTTTTCATCCAGCAGGCAGAATGCCCACATGCCATTGGCCTGGTTGAGCGCCTGCACCCCGCCGTCGGTCAGCAGTGCCAACAGGACTTCGGTGTCGCCGTCGGTCTCGAAGCGGTGGCCCTTGTGTCCAAGCTGCTGGCGCAACGCACGGAAGTTGTAGATCTCGCCGTTGTAGGCCAGCGCGTGCGGGCCGCGGCGAAACGGCTGGGCCGAACGGCTGCTGGGGTCCAGGATCGAGAGCCGCGTATGGCCGAAGAAGCCGGACACGCGTGGCGCGTCCGGGTGGGTGTCGATTGAAAAGAAATGCTCGCCGATGCCGTCCGGGCCACGATGCCGCAGGGCCGCGACGGCCCGCCGCGCACGTACGCCGTCGACTGGTTGGAGGCGCTCAACCGCTACAAAAAGTCCGCACATAGGGGGTGTCCAGGGGTCCAGGCCCGCAGGTCGGCCGGGTTTGCCGTGGGTTGCCGGAACCAAGCGTCCGGCCGCCGGATTGTACGGTCGGGCCCGCCGCCCGACGACGGCTCGAACCCCGTTCGCCTTGTGGCGGGCGGTCTAGAATCCCGCGATGCGCATCGCCTACTACGCGCCACTCAAGTCACCGACCCATCCCATACCGTCCGGTGACCGGCGGGTAGCCCGCCTGCTGATGGACGCCCTGTCGCTCGCCGGACACGACATCGAGCTGGTCTCCGATTTCCGCAGCTTCGAGGGCACGGGAAATGCAGCAGCCCAGGCCGCATTGCGCGAGCACGGAGGTGTGGTCGCCGCCACTTTGGTGCAACGCT
>JANOUM010000423.1:0-3143 GCA_031416855.1 Rhodoferax sp.
CCGCTGGCGCCGTGCGCCCACGAATGGTTCGCCCGCTGGCTCTTCGATAGCTGCCACACAGGCTGATCGACGTGCTGTCGTTGTGCAACTCGTCAAAGCGCAGGCCGAAACGCTTGCCGACTGCCAACACCACTTCGGTCAGCAAGGCCAAGACCACCACGATTGCCCACCCCCGGCTCGATCCACAGCAACGGGTTCACCGAATATTTACCAATTTTCGCTACTGGCCCTGCTCGAAGTCCCCTACCTCGTTGGACAAGGTTGATGGCTTGGCTCGACTGAAGGAACCGGCGCAAAATGGCCCAAGTTTGTCCAATCGCATCGTATTGACCACCCACCCTTCAAACCAGCGGTCGTTGGAGAGCCCAAGCAACTTGGACGTCCAATGATGTCGAAAATCGAGGCCCAACTTGAATCCAATGCCCACCATCCCCGATTCCCCGGTGGATCACAACGACCCCAAGCAGGCGCTACGCATGCGTCGCTATTTCATGGCGGCAGGAACGTCTCTGTTGTCGATCGGCCTGATGTTGGCAAGTTATCTGCTGGGCTTTCTGTCACGCGCCGCCTTCTATCAAAGTGCCAGCCTGGTCTTGCTGGCGATCTTCGTTTTCTACATCGTCTTCCGCTCCGGGCTCAATCTGAGGTTCAGCGATCCGAGTCTCACGGTTGCGCAGATATCGGCCGCGAGCCTCGTTACCCTGTTCACGATGTACGCGGCCGACGGCGCGCGGACGGTGTTCCTGGTGCTCGTGCTGATGATCTTTCTGTTCAGTGTGCTGCAGCTCACTACCCGGGCATTACTGGTTTATGCTGCCTGTATTTTGGCCGGCTACGGCGCGGTGATCGGCCTGCTGTGGCGCTTCAAGCCGCAGTCGCTGGAACTCCCTCTGGAGTTGCTGCGGTGGCTAACGCTTGCGCTCACGCTGCCCTGGTTCGCGCTGATGGGCGGCTTTATCAGTGGGCTGCGCAATAACTTGCGCAAGAGTAACAACGAACTGCAAGGCGTGTTGCTAAGGGTTCAGGAGAGCGAGGCTAGCCTGGCCCAGGCCCAGCACATCGCCGGGGTCGGTAGCTGGACCTTCGACCCGGTGCGCCATTGCGCCACCTGGTCTTTGGAGACCTACCGGCTGTTTGGCATCGATCCCGCGCGCCCGGCCCTGATCGGCGAGCAATTCCTGCGGCTGGTGCATCCGCAGGACCAAGGGCATTACAACGAACTCATTCGCCCGGCGCTGCGCGACGGCCGCAGTTTCGACGACCGCTTTCGCATCGTGCGCCCGACGGGGGAGATTCGCTGCTTGCACGCGCTCGGACAGCCGGTCGTCAACGCCGAGGGACATACGACTTTCCTGCGCGGCACGCTGATGGATATCACCGAACGCAATGCGCAGGAAGAAGCGCTCACCTTGGCGCACGACCAGGCGACGACGGCGCGGGTGGCCCTGGTCGATGCCATCGAGAGCCTGACTGACGCCTTCGGCCTGTTCGACGCGGATGACCGGCTGGTCCTGTGCAACCGCAACTACGCCCGGACTTTCACTGCTTTCGACCGGTTCGAGGACATCGCCGGGATGCGCTTCGAGGACCTGGTGCGCTCCTCGCTCGCCAAGGGGGAGGTGATCGAGCCGGCGTTCCAGGGCAATGTGGAGGCCTGGGTCGCGGAGCGGATCCGCCGCCACCGCAGCCCGGACCCCGAGCCCCGCCTGCTGATGCTGGGCGACCGGCGCTGGTTTGAGAGAAGCGAGCACCCCACCCGCAGCGGCGGCATTGTGGGAATACGCAGGGACATCAGCGGGCAAAAGCGCAACGAGCAACGGCAGGCGATGGAGTACACGGTGACACGCTTGCTGGCCGAATCCGAGACGCTGCGCGATGCCATGCCAAAAATCATCCAGGCGGTTTGCGAAACCCTCGGCTGGGACTGCGGCGCCTGTTGGGTCTGGGACCAGCAAGACCAGTTGCTGCGCTGCGCCGAGTCGTGGAGCGTCGCGTCGCCCGAGGTGCGGGAGTTTGTGGCCTTGAGCAGCCAACAAAGCTTTGCCTCGGGATCGGTGGGATTTATCCGGCGTGTCTGGACGACTGGCGAGCCGATCTGGATCGCCGACGTCTCCCAGGAGCCCGGTTTCGTGCGCGCTGACATCGCGGCAAAAGCGGGACTGCGCGCGGCCTTCGCGTTCCCGATCAGGATCGGCGCCGAGCTCCATGGCGTGATGGAGTTCTACATTCGCGATGTCCGGCGGTCCGACCCTGCGCTGCTCGCGGCGACACGATCAATCGGTTCGCAGATCGGCCAGTTCATCGCGCGCAAGGCCGCAGAAGACGAAATCTGGCGCTTGGCTTTCTACGATCCGCTGACCCGCTTGCCAAACCGGCGCTTGCTGATTGACCGGCTGCAGCAGGCGTTGACTGCCAGCCCCCGCAGCAAGCGGCACGGCGCCTTGCTGTTCATCGACCTCGACGACTTCAAAACCATCAACGACACGCTCGGGCATGATGCCGGTGACCTGCTGCTGCAACAGGCCGCCGAGCGTCTTTCAAGTTGCGTGCGCATGGGAGATACAGTGGCCCGGCAGGGCGGCGACGAGTTCGTCATCATGCTGATGGACCTGAGCGTGGCCGAGAAGGAAGCGGCCGTGCAAACCGAGATAATTGGCGAGAAGATTCTCGCGGTCCTGAACCGGCCCTACCAGTTCCCGGGTCATGTCTATCACAACACCGCGAGTATCGGCGCCACGCTGTTCGATGATCACCGCGCATCCGCCGATGAGGTGCTGAGACGCGCAGACCTCGCCATGTACCACGCCAAGGCGGCCGGCCGCAATGCGCTGCGCTTCTTCGAACCCGGCATGCAGGCCTTCGTAACATTCCGCGCCGAGCTGGAGACGGCGATGCGCCAAGGGCTGCAGCAGGGCCAGTTTCTCCTTTATTACCAAGCCCAAATCGATGACGCGGGCGGCGTGAGCGGCGCCGAAGTTTTGCTGCGCTGGCAGCATCCGGTACGCGGCCTGGTAGGTCCGGTCGAGTTCATTCCCGCGGCCGAGGAGACCGGCCTGATCCTGCCTTTGGGCCGCTGGGTACTGGAAACCGCCTGCGCGCAGCTGGTAGCCTGGTCTTCCCGGCCGGCAACGGCCGATCTCAAT
>JANOUM010000424.1:0-3928 GCA_031416855.1 Rhodoferax sp.
AAAGGTGCCGGAAACGGAGCGTTGCTCCCAGGTCGCGGGCGATCGTCCTTCGTCTTTGAGCCGGATTGGCGTGCTCGTCCATGGCCGCCGAAGAATAAATACGAGCATAGCGCGACGGATAAGGAACTAGGTTTGTGACACTGATGCCAGGCAACCGACGGGAAAGGGCATACGCCTGCTCAACCCCGCGGAAACTCATCGCGGATTTCGAGTCAGACATCGCGAGATGGCATAGTGAAAACAGTAATTCTTGACGTATCTACCAGAAAGGAAGCGGGTGAAGACTTCATTCGTTCCTGGGAGACCGGCAAATCTCAGAAGAATGCACGAATCAGTTTCGAGACTCCCGAACTGCTATGGAAGGTGCTCACGGCCAGGCGCTGGGAGCTTTTAAAATCCCTTTGCGGTGCAGGAGCGATCTCCATACGCGAGGCCGCCCGTCGGGTGGGCCGAGACGTGAAAACTGTGCACGGTGACGTCACTGTTCTGCTAGATGCAGGCGTACTTGACAGAACCGCCAGCGGTGCATTCGAGTTTCCATATGAAGCAGTCAAAGTTGAGTTCCTGCTCCAAGCGGGGTGATGATGCCTAACTTTCACCCGCCGACGAAGCTGAGCTTATGGACGCTCAGGATGAAGCGGACCGCGTAGAGGGCGTGTCTGCCCAAGAGTTCTTCGCCCGCCTTCAGCGCTTCGGCTGACCCTGGCTCTCATTGTTCGGATCAAGCCGCGCCGGTAGAGCGTTCAAGATCGTGACGCCCAACGGATCTCAGCCTGCATCCAAAGACAGATTCAAGCGCGTCGGGCGCTGCGTTCCGCCCCTGTTCTACCGTGTCCGGGGTGCCGTGGGGAAGGAAAGAGGGCGTTTGAAAAGCCTAGCCCCGGATCCGGTAGCACATCGTTGTTGACGCCCAGGCACCGCGTATCGCTTCGGCACGCGGGCCGCCACTTTTATCCCTCAATTAGGCGACTCTTATGTAAAATTAAACATCAAAAACACGACTGAATGTAGATGTCCAAGAAATTGACCGCAAGATTCCCGACAGCGCAGGATGACTCGCTCCTGCTCTATGCGGAGATGAGCAGCGCTCAAACCAGAGCCGTCCAACGCAGGCTCAAGGCGGGCGAGCTTACCCTGCTGACCAAGGGCATGGCCACTAGCCGACCGTCAACCGAATGGCCTGCACTCATCGCGCGTGATCGCATCCGGGTGCTTGCAGCACTTTTCCCGGGTGCAGTTTACGGCTACCGCAGCGCATTTGACGGCGGGCTCCCCACCAACGGTGTGGTGTACCTCAGCCATACCTATCCGCGAAACGTTGAATTGCCCGGCTTGACGGTTTCCCTTCTCAAGGGGGCAGGCAGGCAGGCGGGCGATATGCCCATGCAAGGCAAAGACCTTTTTTTCCCCTCCGAGCCACGCCTGTTGCTGGAGAATCTGACGCAAAGCAGAGGTCCTGTGAAAAAGTCGGCAGGGCGCGAGGCGGTAGAAGGCCGCTTGCTCAACATTGGCGATTCTCGTGGAGACGACGCACTGTCTCGCCTGCGTGAAGCCGCCCGCGTTTTGGCACCGTCGCTTGGTTTTCACAAGGAGTTTCTGGGGTTGGACTCCCTGATCGGCAGTATTTTGGGGACACGCACCTCCAAACTGAAAACTGTGGTCGGCAAAGCCCGCACAGCCGCAGCACCGTACGACCCTGACCGGCTCGCACTCATCGAAAAACTGGCCGTGGAACTTCGCACCAACCCCCTTCGGGAACCCGCCACGGTAACGCCCACAAACCAGGCCCGTGCCAATTTCGCTTTCCTGGAGTCCTATTTTTCGAACTTCATCGAGGGAACCGAGTTCGACGTGCAAGAAGCCAGGGGCTTCGTGCTGGACGGAAAGCCGATCGAGCAGCGTCCCAAGGACTCGCACGACGTTATCGGGGTATTCCGCCAGGCCGTGAGCCCTGCCTGGGTCAACCAGACGCTTTCATCGGGTGAGCCCGTGCTGGCTCAATTGCGGGCACGGCACGCCGACCAGATGGCTGAACGCCCCGAGGTCAGTCCAGGCGAATTTAAGGTCCAAGCGAACCGTGCGGGAAACACGGAGTTCGTTGACCCCAAGCTCGTTCGAGGCACACTTTTGGAAGGCTCCAGGATCTTGCCCTCCGTGCCCGCCGGCACAGCGCGCGCTTTGCTGGCGATGTTTCTGGTGTCAGAAGTCCATCCCTTCACGGACGGTAACGGCCGGCTGGCACGTCTTGTCATGAACGCCGAGCTTTCAGTGGTTGGTGCTTGCCGCATCATCATTCCGACGCTTTTTCGCGAGGAATATCTTGATTGCCTGCGGGTCTTGTCGAGATCGGGTAATCCGGTGCCGTTCATTGCCGCCATGCAGAAAATCCAGGGTTGGACGGCAGCATTCGACTATCAAAATCTGGATGGGGTGATTGAGAAGCTGAAGGCCTGCAACGCGTTCGAGCGCTCGCGCGTGCAGTTCCAGCTTCTGACACCGTAGCGAGCTGCCAACTGGATTCAGCCCTGTGTATCAAGGCGATACCGCACGGCGGCGTGTTCTGTTGTTGGTCGTGGCCTTGCGCGCGATGGCCTTGGCAGGCGCTTTGCGCGTCAGGCTGACGTACAGCGCGTCCAGTCCCTCGCGCTTTTCATCGATGTACTCGTGACCGTCGTAGTGCCGCGCCTGCACGCCGGATACGCCGTGCGACTGGAGCCGGCCCCGTACGTCCTTCGAAACCTTCTGGCTTGCCAGCAGCGTCTCGACGCCCGACCTGATCGGTTTGGCTTGGAACTCTGGGATCGTGCGTGCCCGGTGGCCCTTCTATGAGGTCGTCTGGCGCCAAGCCAGCGCAACGTAGCCCCCCTGCGACCGCTCCACAATGGTCGGTCGGACGTCGGAGTCCAAGGCTTGCATGTGGTTGTGCCCTGCGGCCTATGTTCGACGTCCAACAGACGCCAGTGCAATGGCCATCCAGACTGGATTTGCCGAGCACCCCTGTTCAGGGAGCTGCCGGTCGTGAAAATTCAGGAGATGTCCATGACTTTAGGTCTTACCCCCATCGTGGCGCTGATTTCCGGCGTGCTCATCCTTGTCGTGCCGCGCATGCTGAACTACATTGTTGCGGCCTATCTGATCGTGATCGGCGTGTTGGGGCTGGTGGGCGACGTAAATCTCAAGTGACGCGCACAACAGTGCGCTGGTCCACGGCAGCCCGGTGCCGGGTTATCCCCCGCCGCTGTGGCCTAGTCTGTGGATAACTTTCTGGATAAGTCGCGCGAGTGGCGCCAGTGCTGGCGCTGCGGGCGGCGCCTCCGAAACGGGCAGCGAACGGACGCCTGCCTCCCAACATCGTTCCGTTGACCGTTTTTTTCGGATCATGTGCCAACCTGTCAAGCACTTGACAAAAATATTGTGCAAAACTAGTGTTGCGTCATGGCAGCCGGTGCCCTGCGCGGGCCGGATGCACGCGCCTTGCGCGGTCGCTCTGCCGTGTCGACCTGCCGTCAGCATCGGGGGGCCTTGCTCGATGCCCAGGACCCGGCCCGTTGCACCGATCCCCTGCACCAGCGCGGCCAGGCTCAGGCCGGTGCCACAGCCCACGTCCAGCACCGTGTCGCCCGCCTGGCGGCCACGCGCCAAGGCGATGGCTCACGGCTCCCGCGACAGCACCACATCCGAGCAGGGGTGGGCCACGCAGGGCAGGGCAACAGGTAGCCTTCAGCCTTTTCCTCCGCGCTCAGCCCGGGCCAGTCGATCTCGTAGCGGACCTCGCCGCGCAGCAGGCGCCCGATGCAGGTGCGGCAGGTTCCATTGCGGCAGGAGCTCGGCCAGTCGAGGCTGCCCATTTCCAGCGCGAGCAGCAGCGGCTGGTTCGACCAGGCGTCGCATGGCTGGTCTCCCGGCTTGACATGGGCGGTGAACAGGG
>JANOUM010000425.1:0-1856 GCA_031416855.1 Rhodoferax sp.
GCCTTGCCCTGCAGCGCGGCCCGCAGCCGCCCGAGCGCAGTCAGGAGCGGCCGCGTCTTCAACACCACGGCAACGTGCATGGCGGTCGGAAAGACGTCGTTCGACGACTGCCCCAGGTTCACGTCGTCGTTCGGATGGACCTTGCGCTCGCCCACCAGCGAGCCGCCCAGCGCGATCGACGCGAGATTGGCCACCACCTCGTTGACGTTCATGTTGCTGTGTGTGCCCGAGCCGGTCTGCCAGACGGACAGCGGAAACGCGTCATCGAATTCGCCAAGCGCGACGCGGGCTGCCGCCGTCGCTATGGCCGTCGCTGCAGGCTCATTCAGCAGGCCGAGTTGCAGATTGGTTTCGGCCGCTGCGCGCTTGATCTGTGCGAGCGCATGGATCAATTCCGGCGGCATGCGTTGGCTGCCGATCGCGAAGAAGCGCCGGCTGCGCTCGGTCTGGGCCGCCCACAGCGCACCGGCCGGCACGTCGATGGGCCCGAAGCTGTCGATTTCAGTCCGCGTGAGGGGCTTGCTCACCATGTGGGCGCTCCGGATACGGCACGCACCAAAGGCACGTGCCAGGGTTCGCTACGGTGCGTGACGCGCACCGCGTCCGGCTTGAAGGGTCATCGACGCAAGCCCACATGCCCTAACCTGGCACCACGACATCTTGGGGTCACCTGAGTCAAGGATGACGTGTTGCTTGATAGGCTCACGCCCTTTTCTGCCGAACCAGATTGATCAGGCTGCCCGCCAGTACCATGTCCACCTGGCGCGGCGTCATCGGGTGCTGGGTCTCATAGGTCTCGTTCTTGGTCAGATTGATCACCCTCACCAGGTGTCCTTTGCGGATGGCAGTTCGCACATCCGGGACGGAAAGCACATCACCTTGGGCGATCTTGTCCCAATCCTCCTGATCGACAAAGGTCAAGGGCAGGATGCCGACGTTGCTCAGATTCTGCAGGTGTATCCGGGCAAAACTTTTCGCGAGCACCGCCTTGAGCCCCAAGTATCTTGGTACCAGGGCCGCGTGCTCGCGACTCGAACCCTGGCCGTAATTGGCACCGCCCACGACGAACGAGCCCTGCTGCTGACAGGCCATGGCCCTTGCGTAGTAGGTCTCGTCGATCTGGCTGAAAGCAAACTTGCTGAGTTCCGGGATGTTGCTACGAAAAGGCAGCGCCTTGGCCCCAGCCGGCATGATGCCGTCCGTGGAAATATCGTCCACCATTTTCAATAGAACCGGCCCTTCGAGATGATCGGGCAGCGGCGCCAGAATCGGTAGCGGTTTGATATTGGGGCCCTTCTCCAGTTCATACGGCGCAACTTCCGACGCGGGAGGAACCAGCATCTCGATATTGATTCGATTGGTCTCCGGTTCCTTGAAGCGCGGGTACGTCATGCCCAGCGTGCGCGGGTCCGTAATGACGCCGGTCAGGGCCGAGGCGGCGGCGGTTTCTGGACTGCACAGATACACCTGATCTTCTTTGGTGCCAGAGCGGCCTGGAAAATTCCGTGGAACGGTGCGCAGGCTAATGCGTCCGGTGGCTGGCGCCTGACCCATGCCGATGCAGCCGCCGCAACCGGCCTGGTGCAGGCGCGCACCCGCACGGATGAGCTTTCCGAGAATGCCCAATTCGATCATGTTCTCCAAAATCTGCCGGGAAGTCGGGTTGACGTCGAAGGAAACACGATCGTGCACCTGTTTACCCTCCACGATGAGGGCGGCAACGGCGAAGTCACGAAGCCCCGGATTGGCGGACGATCCGATATAGGACTGATAGATTTCCCGGCCCGCCACCTCGCGCACCGGCACCACCCTTCCAGGGCTGCTGGGCAGCGCGACAAGCGGCTCGAGCTCCGAAA
>JANOUM010000426.1:0-5576 GCA_031416855.1 Rhodoferax sp.
GCCGGCTTTTCATACCCCCGGGAGAAACCATGCCACCGATTGTTGTGTCCGACTACAAGCACGCCAACGACACGTTGCGCCTGACCGACCTGCGCCAGGCCTTGTACGACGAAGGTGCGATCCTGATGGACAAGGTGCTGGTCAACCTGCACGGCGAAGAGCACCGCCGCCGGCGCAACATCGAGATCAAGGTGTTCCGGCGCGACTTCTTCGAGTGGTACGAAAAGCAGGTGTTCCCCACCACGCTGCGCGAAACACTCGCCCCCTACCTGTCTGCCGGCAAGACCGACCTAGTGGACTTCGGGTTTCGGGTGATGATGAACCTGACCGCCGACTTCTCGGGGGTCGACCGGCCGGACCGCTCGCCGGAAGAAACCACCCGGTTGCTGCGTATCCTGCGCACCTTCGGCAAGGCGGCCACGCTGGGCCAGGCGCTGGGCGACAAGGCAGTGATCCGCGCCGAAATCCAGCAGGCCATGGACGAGTTCGACGCCGACTTCTTCCGCCCGTCGATGGCGCGCCGGCGCGCCATGCTGGCCCAACTCGCGCGCGGCAAAATCACCGAGGCCGCCCTGCCCCGCGACGTGCTGGTGGAGCTGCTGCGCAGCGAGGCCGAGGCACCCATCAGCCACGAGGTGCTGATGAAGGAGATCGGCTTCTTCCTGCTGGCCGGCGCGTTCACCTCGATCCATACGCTGACCCACGCCATGCACGACATCTTTAGCTGGAACGCCAGCCACCCGGACGATGCCAAGCGCTGCGCCACGGATGCCGTGCTCCTGCAAAAAGCGATCCACGAGAGCATGCGCCTGCACCCGTCGAGCCCCACCGCCGGCCGCCGGCCGACCTGCCCGGTGCACCTGCTCTCGGGCCAGGACGTGACGCCCGACGACCTGATCAGCGTCGACCTGATGGCCGCCAACCGCGACACCGCGATCTTCGGCCCGGACGCCGCCGATTACAACCCGCACCGCCCGGCACCCCACGGTGCCAGCCCCTATGGCCTGTCGTTCGGCATCGGCATGCACTCGTGCATCGGGCTCACCCTCGCGGCGGGTTCGCTCCCGCGCGCCGGTGCCGAGGGCCGCGAGCACCACCTGGGCACCGTGTCGCTGATCGCCCGCACGTTGATGCAGCACGGCGCGCGGCCCGACCCGGCCAACCCCGGCGTGGTGGACCGCTCGACGATCCGCAACAACTGGTCCACCTACCCGATCCTGCTGAACGCTTGAGCGAGGCCGCAGCGTGACCACCTTCACGATCTCCGGTTACCAGGCGGCGTCGGACACGCTGGCCGACAAGCAGCTGTCGCAGTCGATGTACGACGAAGGCGCGGTCATCATGGCCGATGTGTTGCTGGTGCTGCATGGCGCGCCGCACCGTGCGCGCCGCGGACTCGAGTTGCGCGTGTTCCGGCGTGATTTCTTTCGTTACTACGAACACGAAGTCTTTCCGGCCACGCTGGCACAGTCGATGGCGCTCCACGCGCAACGCGGGCATGCCGACCTGATCGAGCTGGGTTACGGCATCACCATGAACCTCACTGCCGATTTCGCCGGGGTGGACCGGCCACGCGGTGACGCGGATGAAACCGCCCGCCTGCGCCGCCTGACCGGCACCTTCAGCGAAGGCGCCACGCTGGTGCACTCCACGCGCGACAAGGAGCTGGTGCGTTCGGAGGTGCGTGCTGCGCTGGTCGAGTTCGAGGCCAACTTCTACCGTCCCTCGATGGCGCGCCGGCGCGACCTGCTGGCGCGTTTCGCGGCCGGCGAGATCACAGAAGACGCGCTGCCGCGCGATGTGTTGACCGTGCTGCTGCGCAACGAGGACAAGGTCGAGTTGTCACCCGACCTGATGCTGCGCGAGATCGCCTTCTACCTGCAGGCCGGCTCGCACAGCACCGCCAACGCCACCACGCATGCCTTCCACGATGTGGTGACCTGGTGCGCGGGCCACCCGGACGATGCGCTGCGCGTGCGCAGCGACCCGCTGTTCCTGCAGCGCTGCGTGCACGAAAGCCTGCGCCTGCACCCGGCCAGCCCGGTCGCCGAACGCCGCCCGGTGTGCCCGCTGTCGCTCGTGGGTGGCGCGCAGGCCTCACCCGAGGACCGCGTGGTGGTCGAAATGGCACAGGCGAACCGCGACACCGGCGTCTTCGGGCCGGATGCCGATGTTTTCAACCCGCACCGCGTGTTGCCGGAAGGCATCCCGCCCTGGGGCCTGAGTTTTGGCACCGGCGTGCACACCTGCCTGGGCCGCGACCTCGACTGCGGGCTGCAGGCCCGCCCCGACACCGACCCGGCCACCCACCAGTACGGCATCGTGCCGCTGCTGGTCCGCGCCCTGCTGGACCGCAACGCGCAGCCGGACCCCGACAGGCCACCCACGCGTTCGAGCCACACCGACCGCCCGAACTGGGGTTGTTACCCGATCCTGTTCGACGCCTGACACCGCGACGGAGCCGACCGTGCAAGACCTCCAGACCGAGATGCTCCACTCCGAACGCGGCAGCGTCATGGCGCTGGACAGCGCCGCCGATGTGTTGCCCCGCAACCAAGGGCGCAACGTGCTGGTCACCGCCGGCCACACCGGGCGCAGCGGTGCGCGCCACATCCTGAAGGTGATGCCCTTCGGCTTCGTCTGCTCTGACTGCGGGCGGGGCCGCAATGACTCCGGCATGGCCGGGCTGGAGATCACCGCAGCCGAAGGCATCGCCGGTGCCACGGTGGACGCGCACCTGGCGCGCATGGGGGACGGCATGAGCACCTATGAAGACGGCGTCATCAGCGCGGTGAATACGCTGGCTGCGGGCTGCGGGGCGCGGGTGGGGATGACTGCGCGGGAGGCGGCGTTGTTGCTGGTGGGCCGCGGCTCAAAGCATGTGCAGTCCATTGATGCCCCCGCGAAAACGATCCATTCCTCGCATCTGCCATAACCAACTCAGCGGTTTCGCAAGCGGTGCCAGTGGCTGCTGCAGGGTCACATTTCGCGCGGGTATGGGACAAAAAAACATTTGTTGTTGACAGCCATGGCATGGGTACATATCATGAAATGTATCATTCAATCAAGAGAGGCTCAAAATGCAGCAAACTGCCAAAATATTTGCCACCGGCCGTAGCCAAGCGGTGCGCCTGCCATTGAAGTTTCGCTTTGATGTCGCAGAAGTCTTCATCCGCCACGACCCCATCACGGGCGATGTGGTGCTGTCGCGCAAGCCTGCCGATTGGCAAGGTTTGCTCGACGTAGTGGCGCTCAACACCGAAGAAGACTTGCTTGTTGAACGCCGCCAAACCCGCACACGGCGCGACCCCTTTGAAGGCTTTCAAGAATGAGCCAGCGCTACATGCTCGACACCAACGTGGTCAGCCACATCATGCAGGGGCGAGATGCCGAATTGCTGGCGCAGCTCACGAAGGTGCCCGTGGGGCAAGCGGTCATGTCCAGCGTGACCCTGGCAGAGCTGGAATACGGCTTGCACCGCAAAGGGCAACCGGCTCGGTTGCGAAATGCCCTGACGCAAGTGCTGCTCCGTATGGACGTGCTGCCTTGGGATGAGCAGGTAGCCACCTGTTACGGCGAGTTTTGCGCGACTCTTGAAACCCAAGGCATCAATCTAAGCGACTTTGACATGAGGATCGCCGCCCACGCTGTAGCGGTGGATGTCACTTTGGTCAGTCGTGACAAGGCGTTTGCACAGGTGCCCGCAGGTGTGAATCAACGATTGAGTCTGGAGGTTTGGTAACTCTCGCATCCGTCGGAAATGCCAGTCCGGTGTTCTGCGATCAAGGGGTCCATGGCCGGCCGTAACTGCTCCGGCCCCGAATCGTGGTATAGCGACCGGCACTCGACGTAGACCGTGGATAGCACCCGGTGCCCGCTACTGACATCAGCCGCGAACTGCGGCGGCAGATAGGTGGTATGGCCGCCGCGATCCCACAGGTGGTGGTGCGGATCGGCGATGTGCGTGTCGGGGTCGAGCGCCACCTCGTGGCGCAGGGCCAGCCATTGCTCCCAGCGCCGTTGCCGATCCTGCGTCTCGACCTGCATCACTGGCGCCTGGCCAGGCTTGCGAGCGCGCGATTCATGGTGCCAGGCCGCACCAGGCCCAGGGCAGGGCCGCCCGCCCTTGCCATACGCCGCCAGGCTCCTTCGGGCGACTATTGCGCGCTCACAGGGTCCGCCCCCCATCCACCGAAATCGTCTGCCCGTAGACATACGACGCCAGCGGCGAAGCCAGGTACAGGCAGGCGCCCGCCATGTCGTCCAGCGTTCCGAGGCGACCGGCGGGAGTGCCGTCGAGCCGCTCGCGCAGCCGGTCGTCGCTGTTGATGGTGATCTTGGTGAGTTTGGTGTCCACCAGACCCGGCGCCACGCCGTTCACGCGGATGCCCTTGTGCGCCCAGGCCTGCGCCAGCGTGGCGGTGAGGTGGATCGCACCGGCCTTGGACGCCGCATACGCCGGGTTGCCGCGCGTGGCGCGTTTGCCGCCGACCGACGAGATCGTGATCAGCGAACCCTGGCGCGCCGCCAGTGCACCACGAAACTTCTGCGCGCAGGCCATCAGGCTGTTGAGGTTGATATCGATGATGCGGCGAAAGGTGTCGATCTGGAACTCCTTGCGGCCGTGGGCAACCGTGCCCCGACACAACACCAGCACGTCGAGCGGCTCCGGAAACGGAAAGATAGGCGTTTCAAACGCCCTCTTCTTTCCCCACGGCACCCCGAATACGGCAGAACAGGGGCGGAACACAGCGCCCGACGCGCTTGAATCAGTCTTTGGATGCAGGCTTAGATCTGTTGGCAATCTGTCGGGCGTTGATGGCCCAGCCAAAAAGCGTCTCCCTCTGGCGCCGTCTACGGGTTATATCTTGCCGTTGGGCCGCTTCCATCGGTCCCGCAACCACTCGGACGCAGCCGACCCCAGCGGCCCGGGTCGCCGGGTCGCCTGAACTGTCACGGTTGGGTGGCCTCAGGCCCCTTGCAGCGCCTGGCGACGAGCTGGCGCCCGAGGCGGCGCACGCGCCTGCAATCCCAGGTGCGTGAGGATCTTCTCGATCACCGGTGGCTCCAGGATCGCGGCAATGATCCTCAGATCGCCACCGCAGTTTTCGGAAGGCGGCGTGCGCCGGAGCCAGTGTCGTCACGGTCAGCCGTCATTGGTATTAGTCCCAATTTGGTACTAGAATCGCTGGCATGCGAATGATTGCCGTGAAGATGCTGTCGGACTTCTATCGGCAGGACGCCTATCGGGCCTGCGCTGGCCCGGCGAAGGCATGGTACGCACTCGCCACGGTCGCTCAATGGGCGCGGCCCGCCGACGTGGTTGCGCAGGCTCCAAAGGTCAGTATCCTCAAGGACGGTCGCGCCGTGTTCAACCTGGGTGGCAACAAATACAGGCTCGTGGTATGGACCAACTACGACTACGCCACGATTTCCACCCGGTTCATCGGCACCCACGCGCAGTACGACCAGATTGACGCACAGACGATTTGAAGGAGGCCATCATGGATATTCAGCCGATCAAGAATGCGCTCAGCCATGCTGCCGCTCTCGCGGAGATCGAGGCACTGATGAGT
>JANOUM010000427.1:0-15931 GCA_031416855.1 Rhodoferax sp.
GATGTCGCAAGACGTGGGCATGGTCAACGTCTCGCACTTTGCCGAGATCGATGTGCAAGGCCCCGATGCCGCCGACCTGCTGGAATACATCTGCGTGGCCAAGGTGGGCGGTGACACGCCGGTGGGCAAGGGCATCTACACCCACTTCCTGGACGCCCGGGGCGGTGTGCGCGCGGACCTGACGGTGCTGCGTCTGGGCCAGGACCACTACCGCGTGATCGACGGGGCGGATGCCGGCCACCGCGATCTGGTGTGGGTGCGTCGCATGGCGCAGGACCGGGGTGCCACGGTCACGGTGACGGACACCACCACGCAGTACGGTTGCCTCGGTGTGTGGGGGCCCAATGCCCGCGCCACCCTCCAGAAGATTGCCGATGAGCCGGATGCTTGGTCGAACGAAAACTTCCCGTTTGCGGCCTTGCGTAACCTGAAGATCAAGGGCGTGCCGGTGCTGGCCTTTCGCATCTCCTACGTGGGCGAGCAAGGGTGGGAGTTGCACTTCAAATACGACGACGGCCTGGCCCTGTGGGATGCGCTGCACGCCCTGGGTGTCACGCCCGTGGGCGTAGAAACCTACGCCAACAGCCGGCGCATGGAAAAGAGCCTGCGCCTGCAGAACGCCGATCTGCTGACCGAATACAACCTGTTCGAATGCGACCTGGCCCGCCCCAAGGTGAAGGCGGCCGATTTCCATGGCAAGGAGGCGCATCTGGCTTTCCGCGAACGCGAGCACCAGCCGGCCACCCTGTGCACGCTGGTGATGACCGGCAATATCGACAGCACGGGTGTGGCCCGTTACCCCGTGGGAACCTGCCCGGTGCTGGACCCCGCCACCGGTGCCACGCTGGTCGACGCGCTGGGCCGGCGCTCCTACACCACCAGCATCGCGTTCGGCCCGACCATCGGCAAGAACATTGCCCTGGCCTACCTGCCGCATGAATTTTGCGAGGTGGGGCGCGAGCTGCAGATCCAGTACTTCGCGGATGTGTATCCGGTTCAGGTTGCGGCGGTGGGTTACAAGCCGCTGTACGACCCGGAGAACATCAAGCCGCGGTCCTGACGGCGGTTAATCTGGAGTCAGTGGTCCGTCCGGCCTCGGAACTGCTATCCCCTGGGCGCATGAAAAACCGTTCGCGGCCCTGCGCAACCTGAAGATCAAGGGAGTGCCGGTGCTGGTCTTCCGCATCTCCTATTTGGGCGCGCAAGACTGGGAGATCCACTTCCGATATGAGGACGGCCCGGCCCCGTGGGATGCGCGCGTCCGGCAACAAGTAGGGTCTTATGCTCGCCACCGCCGCGCAAGACATGCCGGGTCAGGCAAGACTCAGGCCATCGCCCGCAGATCAAGCGGCCTCATCTGGCCAAGTTCATCGTGCAGCTTGGCCTCCGCCTGCCACAGGTCAAACTTAATCTGCATGTCCAGCCATAGATGTGCACCATTGCCCAGGAGTGTTCCCAGGCGCAGTGCCATCTCGACGGACACTCCGCTGCGTTCTGCCAGCACAGAGTGCAGCGTCTGGCGGGAAACGCCCAGGTATCTGGCGAAGGAGCTCACGGACATGCCTGGCAAGCTAGGCAGCACATCTTCCCGAAGGATGGCTCCTGGATGGGTAGGTACACGTCTACGCATCATTCACTCCTAGTGGTAGTTCTCAAAATCGACCTTGGCGGCGTTCTCACCTTGCCACTCGAAGGTGATGCACCACGGCCCGTTGACATGCACGCTGAAGCGCTTTGGCTTGCCCTGCAGTCCATGGAAATCAAAACCTGGGACGTTCAAAGCCTCCGGCGTCTTCGCAACGTCAATGGCATCGAGTCGGCGAAGCGCCCGCTCGGCAAGGGACTTTTGCAGTTTCGCGCTGTTGCCCTTTTCAAAAAGCTCCTGAAGTCCCTTGTGCTTGAACGACTCAATCATGAATATGAGTGTAAAGTATTTCTTTACATATTGCGGCCGCCTTGTCGAACTGGGCCGGCGCTCCAACGCCACCAGCATCGCCTTCGGCCCGAGCACGGCCAAGAACATTGCCCTGGCCTACCTGCCGCATGAATTTTGCGAGGTGGGGCGCGAGCTGCAGATCCAGTACTTCGCGGATGTCTATCCGGTTCAGGTTGCGGCGGTGGGTTACAAGCCGCTGTACGACCCGGAGAACCTCAAGCCGCGGTCCTGACGGCGGCCTTCAAAAAGCCCAGGTGCCAGCGGCGGCTGTACCGCCCATCGTGGATGCGAGCACGAGAGAGATCACCAAGGCACAGAGACACCCAGTGAACTTTGTCGCTGCCGTACTCATCACGCTGGAAAACTCGCCTGAACACTGTGCGCAGCAGCCTTACCCTTGAAGTAACACCAAGTCCAGCCCCTGTGCCACAAAGCTTTTGAAGTCCCGGTCCAGCGTAACCAGTGACAAGCTGCCCGCTTTTGCAAACGCGGCCAGATAGGCATCCATCCAGACCTTGGGCGATGCGGTGTCGACACCAGCCAATTGGCGCCACAGTGCAAACACACCAGGGGGTTCCTCGCGCAGAACAACCTGCGGCAAGGCTTGCAAGCGGTCAAGCGCCAACAGGGCATCTTGATTGGTCATGCGGTCTGCACCATAGGCTTTGTGCAGTGTCGGTGTGGACGCCAGACGCAAGAAACTTTGCTGCGTCGAGCGACACCAGACCGCGGGTTTTGCGCGCGTTCCCTGCAAGATTGCATGCTGTGCTACGACATGAAACGGGTGTGTCGGGAAGATGGCGGCTAGCCAGATGTTGGTGTCAAAGAGTGAGCCCGGCACTTTGCAGGTCCTCTTTGGTTTGTGTCTGCTGCTCCAGTGCCAACAGGTCATCAAGCGCTAACCCTAAGGCGGGAGCATCGGCACGGCACCGAATGACCGGCAATCCGTTGGAACCCACATGTACCGGGGAGTCCGCTGGAGGTGCTTGTGGTGGCCGAGTCGCAGTTAACCCCAGTCCTTGGCGAATAAAGTCGGCGGCCAAGTCGCGCAATGTTCGCCCTTGCATCACGGCGCGCAGCTTCATCTCGCGGACCAGTTCGTCGGGTAAATCGAAAGTGGTTTTCATGAAAGCCAGCTTATCAGTTTGCTGGTTTCCTGTAAAGGTGGAGCCTTTACTGCTGAACCTTATCCTCGGTTTCGGACCGGATCGTGGCCGAATTTGGGCGGACGGCTCTATTCAAAGCCGCCGGATTGGACCAAATCGCTAGGACATACTAGGGAAAACCCTTATATTGCCCTGATGATTGACGCTGCCAACGAGTGCCTGCATTCCGACGACTCCCGCACACTTCCCACGTCGGGTGGGCCACCGCCGCCTGCTCGCACGGCACGGCTACCAGTTGTTGTGCCTATCCGGTCACTAGGCCGCAACCATCTCGGCAGGGTTACGGCGCATCTTTTGAGCCTCGATTCGGAAGATCGCTACTTGCGATTCGGTTTCGCCGCCAGCGATGAGCATATTCAACGCTATGTCGGCGGCCTCGACATGGACCGTGACGAGGTATTTGGAATCTACAACCGCAAATTGGAGCTTATCGCGATGGCACATCTGGCCTACCCCGCCCACACCACGGGTCAGCGCATGGCGGAGTTCGGCGTGTCGGTTGTGAGCGCTGCACGTGGTCGCGGTTACGGCGCGCGCTTGTTTGACCGGGCTTGCATGCATGCCCGCAACGATGGAATCAGCCACATATTTATCCACGCGTTGTCCGACAACACCCCGATGCTGAAAATTGCCCGTGCGGCCGGCGCCGTGGTGACACGTGACGGCTCGGAATCCGAGGCTCACCTCAGACTGCGCCAGCCAACGCTCGATACACGCATCACTGAAATCGTGCATGAACAATTGGCGCAGGTGGACTACCACATGAAAGAGCGCGCGCACCACTTGCGCACGGTGTTGGCATCGTTGCAATCTCGCCGCGAAACCACCGAAACGCCAACGTCGTCCGAAGACACTTGAATTTGCGCTACCAAGCGCGCCCGGGCTTGCTTTTCGCGCGCGCAATCCGCTATCCTGAGCATTGCGTAACAACGGTGTCTCCAGCCCTCCCACTTTGTGTCCGATACCCAACCACCGCGTTTGTCCGAACGGGACGACAAGCGCACTTTCCTGCAAAAGCTAGCGGAATTCATCCACCCCGGACCGGATTCCACGGCTGAGTTGATCGAAACACTCGCTGACGCCGAGGACAACAATGTCATTGGCGCAGAATCCAGGTTCATGCTTGAAGGCGTGCTGCGCATGGCCGAGATGTCCGCTGGTGACGTCATGGTGCCGGCCACTCGGATGGACCTGCTAGACATCGATGCGCCCGCCGATGAATTGGTGCGCGTGGTGATCGACACCGCCCACTCCCGCTTTCCGGTATTTGAAGGTGAGCGCGAGAACATTGTCGGTATCCTGCTCGCCAAGGATTTGCTGAAACTGCGGCGCGCCCCTGAGCTCCATATCCGGGCATTGTTGCGTCCTGCGGTGTTTGTTCCCGAGAGCAAGGGCCTGAATGACCTGTTGCGCGAGTTCCGGGGCAACCGCAACCACCTCGCAATCGTGATCGATGAGTTCGGCCGCGTGGCCGGCCTGATCACCATCGAAGATGTGCTCGAGCAGATCGTCGGTGAGATCGAGGACGAGTTTGATATCGCGGAAGACGAAGGTGATATCTTTGGTCTTGCTGACCGCACCTACCGCGTTAGTGGGGACACCGCCATCGAGCGGGTCGAGACGGCGTTTGGCGTCAAGATCATCGAATCCGACCAGGACGGCGAGTTTGACACAATCGGCGGCCTGATTGCCCACGAAATGGGCCACGTGCCCAAGCGCGGCGAGCAATACAGCCGGGCCGGACTCGGTTTTGTGGTGCTGCATACCAAGGGTGGCGCCGTGAAATGGTTCAAGGTAGCGCCGCTGGCGCCCTGATTCTTGCCGTCGCCTGCGTCCCTCGTGCTGGTCGTGGTGGCCGGACTGCTGCAGGCGGTTTCGATCACCACGCCATGGGACGGCGCGCCAGCTGGTTGGTTGCAACTGGTGTCGATGGGCGTGCTGGTTTGGCAAGTCGACAAGGTCAGGCGGCCAGCACATGCTGGCTGGCTCGGATGGGCCTTTGCAACCGCCTGGCTGACAGGGACATTCTGGTGGCTGTTTGTGGCGATGCATACCTATGGCGGGCTTGCGGCGTGGCTGACGGTCGTGGCAGTGCTGGGCCTTGCGACCCTCCTGGCCCTGTATTACGCGGTGGCGTGTATGGCTTTTGCCGCGTGGGCACCAGGAAACTCCCTTGGTTCAGCGGCCTTGTTCGCGGCTCTGTGGATGTTGGCCGAGCTGGCCAGGGGTGTCTGGTTCACCGGTTTTGGCTGGGGCGCAGTGGGCTACGCCCATATCGACGGATTGGCCCACGCGGCGCGGTTTGTCGGCGCCTATGGCGTCACGGCGCTGGCTGCGGGAATTGCCTATCTTGCGGCCGCCGGCTTGCGTGACCTGCGGCGACCGGCTGGTGCCGTGGCATGGATTCTGGCAGGCATGACAGCAGCACTGATGGCCTGGTCACCAGGCACCTTCACCGTATCGAGCGGTTCATTGCAGGTGGCGCTGCTACAGGGCAACATCGCCCAGGACGAGAAATTCCAGGTGGGCAGCGGTGTTGCGGATGCGCTGCGCTGGTACGCAGAAGAGTTTGGCCGGTCGAGGGCGCAGCTGGTAGTTGCACCCGAGACTGCCATCCCGCTGTTGCCGCAGCAACTTCCCGACGACTACTGGGCCGCATTGCAGCGGCGATTCGAGTCGGGCTCCCAGGCGGCGCTGGTCGGAGTCCCGTTGGGTAGTGTGGCGGCCGGGTATACGAATTCAGTGGTCGGTTTCAAGGGGCCGGACCACCGCGGCGCCGGTTCACTTCCCTATCGGTATGACAAACACCATCTGGTGCCATTCGGAGAATTCATTCCGCCCTTATTCCGGTGGTTTACGGAGATGATGGCGATTCCGCTGGGGGATTTCAACCGTGGCGCTGTCGGACAGCCCTCTTTCCTCTGGCAGGGTCAGCGGTTGGCACCCAACATCTGTTACGAGGATTTGTTCGGCGAAGAATTGGGCGCGCGGTTCCTGGACCCGGCCACTGCGCCGACGATCTTTGTCAACGTCAGCAATATTGCCTGGTTCGGAGACACGGTGGCTATCGGGCAGCACCGCAACATCTCCCGCATGCGCGCGCTGGAGTTCGAGCGGCCCTTCATCCGTGCCACAAATACCGGAGACACGGTCATTATTGACTACAAGGGCAATGTGACACATGCGCTTCCTCCGCTGACCCGCGGCATTCTGGTGGGCGAGGTAGAAGGCCGCTCCGGCACGACGCCTTTTGCATGGTGGATTTCCCGCTGGGGTCTGATGCCGTATTGGTTGGGCGGGGCGCTGGTTGTCCTGGCGTGCTTGAGGGTACGTCGACACCGGCGCCCAGGTGGCAAGCCTGGCGCCTTGCGAACCTGCGATTGACGATGGGGGCGTAGCGAAGACCCGTAAAATCTGTATCAATCCCCTGACCGCGACCGATGCCGCCGATGGGGCAACGCCTTCGCTACTGTCATCCAATGCTGACAGCCGCCGCATCAACCCGGCGGTGGCTTCCGTGACTCCGAGTGAGAACCCATGCTGACTTTTCAACAGATCATCCTCGCGTTGCAATCGTATTGGGATGCCCAGGGCTGCGTTCTGCTGCAGCCCTACGACATGGAGGTGGGCGCAGGCACTTCCCACACCGCCACTTTTTTGCGGGCCATCGGCCCCGAGCCCTGGAAGGCGGCCTATGTCCAGCCCAGTCGGCGACCCAAGGACGGACGTTACGGCGACAACCCCAATCGTTTGCAGCATTACTACCAATACCAGGTCGTGATGAAACCCGCACCGGCCAATATCCTTGAGCTGTACCTCGGTTCACTGCGGGCCTTGGGTCTGGACTTGCAAAGGAATGACATCCGGTTTGTGGAAGACGACTGGGAAAACCCGACCTTGGGCGCCTGGGGGTTGGGATGGGAGGTCTGGCTCAATGGCATGGAAGTCACGCAATTTACCTACTTTCAGCAGGTCGGCGGCATCGACTGCCGTCCGGTCACCGGTGAAATCACCTATGGGCTGGGGCGGCTGGCCATGTATCTGCAGGAAGTGGACAACGTTTACAAGTTGCAGTGGACGGAGGGGATGACCTACGGAGACGTCTACCTGCAGAACGAGAAAGAGCAGTCTGCCTACAACTTCGAGTTGAGTGATGTCGACTTCCTGTTTACGGCTTTTGCCGCGCATGAAAAACAGGCGGCACATCTGGTTGAGCGTCAGTATGCGTTACCGGCCTACGAGCAAGTGCTGAAGGCCGCGCACAGTTTCAATCTGCTGGATGCGCGTGGCGCCATCAGTGTGACCGAACGGGCTGCCTACATGGGGCGAATCCGCAATCTTGCCCGCGCCGTTGCTCAAAGCTACTTCGAGAGCCGGGAGCGTCTCGGTTTCCCGCTTGCACCGCGTGCGTGGGTCGAACAAATGCCGAAACATGCGGCTTGAGCATCCGGTCCACTCACGCCCGCAGCGTCGCACGCAACTGATTGAACGATATGAACAACCTTCTTGTTGAGATGCTGGTGGAGGAACTCCCTCCCAAGGCGCTGGAAAACCTGGGCGAGGCGTTTGGCCGGGCGCTGGCGCGCAAACTTGCGGAGCAGGGGCTCCTGGCCGACGCAACCGACTGCACCGTGTATGCGTCACCGCGGCGCCTCGCCGTGCAGGTGCGCGGCGTGGCGCAACGCGCCGCCAATAAGGCGCAGTCGCAGAAGTTGATGCCTGTCAGCGTGGGCCTGGACGCTTCGGGCAAGGCGACACCGGCCCTGCAAAAGAAGCTGCAGGCGCTTGGCGTTGATGGGGTCATGGTCGCCGACTTGCGTCGCACAATGGATGGTAAATCCGAAGCGCTGTTTCTCGACAGAACGGTGGAGGGTGCCACCCTGGCAGAGGGACTTCAGCTTGCGCTGCTGGATGCCATTGCCCGCTTGCCCATCCCCAAGGTGATGTCCTACCAGTTGGAGTCCGACTGTGAATTGCCGGGGTGGAGCAGCGTGAGTTTTGTTCGCCCGGCGCATGGCCTTGTCGCCCTGCACGGGAACGAGGTCGTCCCGGTGCAGGCGCTGGGCCTCAAGTCCGGGCGCACCACCCTGGGACATCGTTTCGAGGCCCCGCTATCACCCGTCGTGTTGAACCATGCCGACGACTACGCAGCCACGTTGTTGCGCGACGGTGCGGTCATCGCCGGTTTTGCCGAGCGGCGTGCCGAAGTCGGGCGTCAGATCACGCAGGCCTGTGCCCGCATCGGGGGTGGAGTGCAAGTGGTCCACGATGCGGCATTGCTGGACGAAGTCACTGCCCTCGTCGAACGTCCGAACGTCCTGGTGTGCACGTTCGACGCCGAGTTCCTCGATGTTCCGCAGGAATGCCTGATCCTCACGATGAAGGCCAACCAGAAGTACTTTCCCCTGTTGGATATGCACGGCCGTTTGACCAACCGCTTTCTGGTTGTCAGCAACATCTCGCCGGGCGATGCCAGCGCGGTCATCGGCGGCAATGAGCGCGTCGTGCGCCCGCGATTGGCGGATGCCAAGTTTTTCTATGACCAGGATCGCCGCGTCACGCTGGCCGCGCGCGTTGCCGGGCTGGACAAGGTGGTCTATCACAACCGGCTGGGCAGCCAAGGCGAACGCATGCAGCGGGTGCGAACCATTGCAAAAGCGATTGCCCGCGAACTGGGTGACGCCGGACTGCTCGAGGTGGCGGATACGGCGGCGACGTTGGCCAAGTGTGATCTCTTGACAGACATGGTGGGCGAGTTTCCGGAGCTTCAGGGCATCATGGGGGCCTATTACGCCCGCCACGATGGACTGACCGAAGAGACTGCCTGCGCCATCGAGGACCATTACCGTCCGCGTTTTGCCGGCGACGCCCTGCCACGCCATATGTCGGGCATTGTGGTCGCGCTGGCCGACAAGCTGGAGACGCTGGCCGGCATGTTCGGTATCGGCAACCTGCCTACCGGTGACAAGGACCCATTTGCCCTGCGTCGTCATGGGCTGGGCGTGGCTCGCATGCTGGTCGAGCGAACGCTCCCGATCTCTCACCATGTGCTGACGCGTATCGCTGTCGCGGCTTTCCCGGCCGGGCTGCTGCAGAACCCCGCCGACGCACTCGATGAGTTCCTCGTCGACCGGCTGAAGGGGTATCTCAAGGATGGCGGTTTTTCGGCTGCCGAGGTTGACGCCGCTATCTACGCCCGCAAGATGACCGAATGGGCCAGTGTTCCCAAACGCTTGGCGGCGGTGCGCACCTTTGCCGGTCTGCCCGAGGCGCCGGCGCTGGCCGCCGCCAACAAGCGCATCGGCAATATTCTCAAGAAGGCGCAGGAAGTCGACCCGCATGTCAGTGAGATCCTGCTGCAGGCGCCGGCCGAGATTGCCCTCTACGCTGCGATGAAGGACGTGGTGCCGAGAGCGGACGCGCAATTCGAGGCCGGCGACTATGCGGCCTCATTACAAAGCCTGTCGGCCCTGCGCGCGCCAGTCGATGCGTTTTTCGATGGCGTCATGGTCAACGCCCAGGAACTGGACTTGCGGCTCAACCGCCAGGGCCTCCTGCAAAGCCTGCACAACGCCATGAACCGGGTGGCAGACCTTTCCCGTCTCGCCAGCTGAATCGAAGCTCCATGAAGCTTGTCATTCTTGACCGCGACGGAACCATCAACGAGGTAAACGCCGCATTTGTGGACTCGCCAGACGCCTGGCGGCCCTTACCCGGTGCACTCGACGCGATCGCCCGGCTCAATCATGCGGGGTGGCATGTCGTCGTGGCGTCCAACCAGTCCGGTCTGGGTCGCGGCTTGTATGAAGTCGCGATGCTCAATGCCATCCAGGCCAGGATGCTCAAGTCGCTGGCGGCGGTCGGCGGGCGTCTGGATGCCATTTTCTACTGCCCGCACTCACCCGACGAGGCCTGCCATTGCCGCAAGCCCGAGCCAGGTCTTTTCGAGCAGATTGGCGAACGCTTTGCGGTTGAACTGCAAGGAGCCCCCAATGTCGGCGACTCGGTCGAGGATCTCGTCGCCGGTGCGGCCGTGGGATGCGAACCGCACCTGGTCCTGACCGGGCAGGGGGCGGCGTACCGAGGGCGCACCTTGGGGTCGGAGTTCCCGCCGGGTACCCATGTGCACGAAGATCTTGCCGCATTCGCCGCGTTCCTGATCGACCGGAGCAAGCTCGCCAAGGTTGCCGCAACGGCATGAGGCCCGGGTACATCACCTCGCTGCTGCGATCGGCCGTGCACATGGTGTGGATGCTTGTCACGGTAGCACCGTGGGGCGTCATCATGGTGCTGGCGTCGCTCCGGGTGCGTGGAGCCCCCCTGTGGTGGATGGCCGTGCGCTGGTTGGGCTGGGTCATCGATGGCGCACGCGTCATCCTGGGTATTCAGGTGCGTGTCAGCGGCATGGAGAACCTGCCAGTCGGCGTGACCAGTCCGGCAATTCTGTTGGTAAAGCACCAGTCGACCCTGGAAACTTTTTTGTTGCCGACACTGATGCCGCATCCGCTGGCCTATGTGTTCAAAAAGGAGCTGTTGTACGTGCCTTTCTTCGGGTGGGCGATGGGGCGTCTGGATATGATCCACATTGATCGCAGCCAGCGCGCGCAGGCGTTCAACAAGGTGGTCGCTCAGGGCAAGGGACTGCTCGCGCAGGGGATCTGGATCATCATGTTTCCAGAGGGGACGCGTGTCCCCCGGGGTCGCAAGGGCGTCTACAAGGCCGGCGGTACGCGGCTGGCAATCGAAACTGGCGCGCCGGTGATCCCGATTGCGGTATCGTCGGCAAAATGCTGGCCGCGACGGGCCTTTGTCAAATACCCGGGGTGTGTCGACGTGTCTATCGGTAGGCCGATTCCGAGCCAAGGCCGCAGTGCCGACGAATTGATGCGCGAGGTCGAGGCCTGGATCGAAGCAGAAATGCATCGGCTCGATCCGGATGCCTACCGGTAGGCGGATGATCAGCATGCGCAGCCTGGTGCAGTTGACTCTGGACTTCTTCGCAGCGGCAGAGCCGACGCCTGCGCTTGTCCCGGCAGCTGGGCCACCCCGTGCGCCGGCCGGCCCGGCGGAGGTTGAGTTCCGCCACCCACGTGCCAATCGGGAGGTGCGTCTGGCACATGCGGTCATCGCGTACGAGTTCAAGCGCGGCAAGAGGCGAACCATCGGATTTTCTGTTGGCCCGGACGGGCTGGTGGTGTCGGCGCCGCGCTGGGTCGGCTTGGCCGAAGTCCAGGGTGCGCTGGCGGAAAAAGCGACCTGGATCGTCCGCAAGCTCGACGAGGTGCGACTTCGCCAAGACCGCCTCCTGGCCAACCGGATCGAATGGAAGGATGGTGCGGAGATCCCGTTCCTGGGGCAACCCCTGCGCCTGGTGCTGGGCCCGTGCCAGGCATATGGCATCGGAAGTGCTGCCATGCAAGTCACGGCCGACCCTGCCACTGGAACCTCGCAACACAGCCTTCATCTGGGCCTTGCACATCCGGCCAGCGACGCCCAGATACGGGACGCGGTGCAAGCCTGGCTGATGCGTCAGGCGCATCGCGTCTTTACCGAACGCCTCGACCATTTCGCTCCCCGGTTGCAGGTGCAATGGCGTAAGCTGGCGCTGAGCAGTGCGGGCACCCGCTGGGGCAGCGCCCGCTCCGATGGGTCGATCCGGCTGCACTGGCGCCTGGTTCACTTCCAGATGCGAGTCATCGATTACGTGGTGGCGCACGAACTCAGCCATTTGCGCGTGATGGACCATGGCCCCGTTTTCTGGGAGACGGTGCGATCGGTGGTACCCGACTATGCGGAGTTGCGTGGCTGCCTCAGGGAGGAGTCGGTTCCGCAATGGGTGTGACGCACCCGGGCTTTCGAGCTGGCTCATGGTGGATGCCCTGCGAGTTTGACGTTTACGTCAACGTCAGATGTAATCGGGAACTGTAGGAGCGCACAGGACATGGCCCTGTCGCCTCGGTTCGACCCCCGCCCCAATGGCCCCCACATGCGCATGACCCAGCCCGCCCAGTTCACCATCAGCGACCTTGCCAGGGAGTTCGACCTGACCACGCGGGCGATTCGCTTTTACGAAGACATGGGCCTGCTGCAACCGCAGCGGGCCGGTCCCGGCGGACGCAGCCGCGTCTACAGCGCGCGCGATCGCACGCGCCTCAAGCTCACGCTGCGCGCCAAGCGCCTGGGCCTGTCGCTGATCGAGGCGCGCGAGATCATCGATATATATGACAGCCCGCGCGACACCGGGGCCCAGTTGAAAAAATTCTTGGTGGTGCTTGCCGCGCACCGCAAGGCGCTGGAAGCGCAGATGGCCGATCTGGTGGCTAATCTCGCCGAAGTCAAGACGCACGAACGGGAGGCCCGTGCCTTGCTGGCCAAAGCGGACAAATCGTCGCCGCGGGTGGGAGCGGCGCCCGGTTCCGGATGACTTTGACGCGGCGAGCGCGCATAATTGACGTTTACGTAAACGTCAACTAACCTGGGCCATCGGCATGTTTCCTGCCTCCACCGATCCGGGCCATGAACACGCGGCCCTGTACCAGCGTGTCCAGGACAGTCTCCAGCGCCAGGGGATGATGGTCCATCTCGGCGCACGGCTGGTCCGAGTCGGCCCCGGCCTGTGCGAAGTGGCCTTGCCTTACTCCGAGCGTGTGACCCAGCAGCAGGGCGGCTTCCACGGCGGGGCCATCGGCGCCCTGGCCGACATCGTGGGCGGATATGCGGCCCTCACCGTGCTGCCCGAGGGCATGGAGGTCACCACGGTGGAGTACAAGATCAACTTTCTGAGCGCGCGTCAGGGCGGCACCCTGCATGCCGTCGGGCGTGTGGTGCGCGGCGGCAAGCGCATCATCGTGACCACCGCCGAGGTCGTCCATGTGGATGCGGACGGCAAGCGCTCCGATTGCGCCGTCATGCAGCAGACTCTGGTGCCCGTGCCCAAGACCTACTGAACTCCCGCCCCGCCATCTGAACGAACCCACCAGGAGACCCACCATGAACTTGCCCGGACTTGACTTCCAGCTTGGTGAAGACATTGATGCCTTGCGTGATGCGGTGCGCAACTTCGCGCAGGCTGAAATCGCGCCGCGCGCCACGGAAATCGACCGCAGCGACCAGTTTCCGATGGACCTGTGGCGCAAGATGGGTGCCCTCGGTGTGCTCGGCATCACGGTGGGCGAGGAATATGGTGGCGCGAACATGGGGTATCTGGCCCACATGATCGCAATGGAAGAGATCAGCCGTGCATCGGCCTCGGTGGGCCTGAGTTATGGTGCCCACAGCAACCTGTGTGTGAACCAGATCAAGCGCAATGGCACCGACGCGCAGCGCCAGAAGTACCTGCCCAAGCTCATCAGCGGGGAGCACGTCGGTGCGCTTGCCATGAGCGAAGCCGGTGCCGGCAGCGACGTGATCTCGATGAAGTTGCGCGGCGAGGACAAGGGCGGTTACTACCTGCTCAACGGCAGCAAGTTCTGGATCACCAACGGGCCGGACGCCGACACCCTGGTGGTGTATGCGAAGACCGATCCGGAACTCGGCGCCCGGGGTGTCACCGCCTTCCTGGTCGAAAAGGGCATGAAGGGTTTTTCGATCGGGCGAAAGCTCGACAAGCTGGGCATGCGCGGCAGTTCCACCGGCGAGCTGGTGTTCCAGGACGTCGAAGTGCCGGCGGCCAACATCCTGGGCGGCCTCAACAGCGGTGCGAAGGTGCTGATGAGCGGGTTGGATTACGAGCGCGCCGTCCTGTCTGCCGGCCCGATCGGCATCATGCAGGCTGTCATGGACAACGTGGTCCCCTACATCCACGACCGCAAGCAGTTCGGCCAGAGCATTGGCGAGTTCCAGCTGATCCAGGGCAAGGTGGCCGACATGTACACCGTGCTGCAGGCCGGGCGGGCCTATTGCTACACCGTGGGAAAGAATCTCGACGCGCTGGGTGCACACCATGTGCGCCAGGTGCGCAAGGACTGCGCCTCGGTGATCCTGTGGTGCGCAGAAAAGGCCACGTGGATGGCGGGCGAAGGGGTTCAGATCTTCGGCGGCAACGGTTATATCAACGACTATCCCCTGGGGCGTCTGTGGCGTGATGCCAAGTTGTACGAGATTGGCGCCGGCACCAGCGAGATCCGGCGCATGCTGATCGGCCGCGAGTTGTTCGCTGAAACGATGTAACAACTGGCCCACGCACTGGCGCACGGCACAATCCGTCCATGACAACCGATACCCAACTACTCCTCGACCACAACCGCGCCTGGGCGGCCCGCATGGAGCGCGAACGCCCGGGGTTTTTCACCGGGCTCATGGCGCAACAAAAGCCCCGCTACATGTGGATCGGCTGTTCCGACAGCCGCGTTTCGGCGAACGAGATCACCGGGCTGGAGCCGGGCGAGGTGTTCGTCCATCGCAACATCGCCAATGTGGTGGTGCACTCCGACCTCAATGCCTTGTCCACCATCCAGTTCGCGGTGGAGCACCTGAAGGTGGAGCACGTCATGGTCGTGGGCCACTTCGGTTGTGCCGGCGTGCGTGCTGCGCTGCAGGGAACGCGTATCGGCCTGGCCGACAACTGGCTGCGCCATATCCGCGACCTCAAGCTGCGGCACCGCAAGCGGATCGACCACCTGCCGGCCGGGCAGCAGGAAGACGTCCTGTGCGAGATCAACGTCATCGAGCAGGTGGGCAACGTGGCCCTGTCGACAGTCCTGCAGGATGCATGGTCCCGCGGCCAGAAGGTGACAGTGCATGGCTGGGTTTATGGGTTGAAGGATGGCCTGCTGAAGGACCTGCAGGTCAGCATGGACGGGACGGAAACCCTGGTCGATGTGTTTCGCACTGCCATCAAGCGTTATCCCCGCGTGCCCGGTTCCACTGCCGGAGTCGAGCCCGACACCACCTTCGACTCCGTGGACGACGACTGAGCCGCCATGTTTCCGCAGCGACTCGATTCCCCGCAGGCCTACGCAATTGCCAAGGCCATGATGGAGGGATTCAATCGTCATTACCGCCTGTTCCGGACGGAATCGGCGCGCGCCAAACACCGCTTCGAAACCGCCGACTGGCTTGGCCAGCAACGGGCCCAGCGTGAGCGCATCGAGTTCTACGACCTGCGGGTTCGCGAGTGTTCGACACGCCTGGAGCGCGAATTCAAGGCGGGGGAGCAGCCGATGGAGGTGTGGCAGCAGGTCAAGCTGCACTACATCGGTTTGCTGGTCGACCACCACCAGCCCGAACTGGCCGAGACGTTCTTCAATTCGGTCACGACCAAGATCCTGCACCGCAGTTATTTCCAGAACGACTTCATCTTCGTGCGCCCGGCCGTCAGTACCGAATACATCGAGAGCGACGAGCCTGCGGCCTTGCCGACCTACCGCTCGTACTACCCGACGCCGGAGGACATGCGGCAGGTGCTGGTGCAGATGGTGTCGGAGTTCGGGCTGCACCGGCCGTTCGACGATCTGGAGCGCGATTGCGGCCTGGTGCGTTTGGCGATGGCCAGGCAGTTGGGCGAGGTCAAGCTGCGCGCAAACTTTCAGATCCAGGTGTTGTCGGGCCTGTTTTTTCGCAACAAGGGCGCCTACATCGTCGGCAAGATCATCAACGGATTCAACGAGCAGCCGTTTGCACTGCCGGTGCTGCACAACAAGGCCGGCCGACTGGTCATCGACGCGGTGTTGTTTGGCGAGGACGACCTGCTGATCCTGTTCAGTTTTGCGCGCGCCTACTTCATGGTGGACATGGAGGTGCCCAGCGCCTATGTGCAGTTCCTGCGCAGCATGATGCCGCGCAAACCGCGCAATGAGATGTACAGCGCGCTGGGGCTGCAGAAGCAGGG
>JANOUM010000428.1:0-4885 GCA_031416855.1 Rhodoferax sp.
ATCCTGATAGATGTCATGATGCCCGACATGGGCGGCCTGGAGCTTATACGGCAGATCAAGGCCGTGCCCCGGCTGGCCGGTATTCCCGTCATCATGATGACCGGCAAGGGCGAGAAAAACATCGTCACGGAAAGCCTGAAGGCCGGCGCGACCGACTTTTTGGTGAAACCCGTGGCCCGGGATACGCTGCTCGGCAAGGTGGCCAAAGTGCTGCGTGGAACTTGAGCCACGGGGGTCAGGTCTTGCCTTTTGCCCCTCCCCGTTCCCTTCATCGTCAAATGCCAAAGCGGCCCCCGGGCCGCTTTTCGCTGTCCGACCTGCAACCTCAGCGTCCCAGCGGAATCGGAACACCGGGGTCGTGAAACCGGTGTAGCCATTGGCCACCATGCCGCTGACCATGCGGTCGTGGAACTTGTGCACACCACCCTTGCGCTTCCAGGCCGCCATCGAGCGGCGCAGGCTGTCGGATTCGCCGGGCGCACGGGCGAGTCGGTGGGAGCAGCCATTGAACTGCATCGCGTGACGAGCCATGTGCGCGAACGTCACTGCGGGAGACGCAGGTAGTGAACCGGTGCGCGATTGGCTGAAAGAGCTGCCGGTCATGGAGCGCAAGGACATTGGTTAGGACATCAAGACAGTGCAGTTCGGATGGCCCTTGGGTATGCCGCTGGTTGCGCATCTGGAAGCGGGCATCTGGGAGGTTCGCACGCGGCTGAGCAGCCGCATTGCGCGTGTGTTGTTTGTGCTTGACGGCGACACGATGGTATTGCTTCATGGCTTCATCAAGAAGGACCCGAAGACACCGAGGTCGGAGTTGGATTTGGCGAAGGATCGGCTCAAACTGTTGAAGAGGATCAAATGAAAAAGCAAAATGTGGGGAGCAATTTTGATGATTTTCTTGCGCAAGACGGCATGCTCGAGGAAGTCACTGCCGTCGCGGTAAAGCGCGTCATCGCCTGGCAGATAGAGCAAGAAATGGCCGCTCAAAAACTCACGAAGACGGCCATGGCCGAGAAGATGCGTACCAGTCGCGCTTCACTCAATCGATTGCTTGACGAAAACGACACCAGTCTGACTTTGACCACTCTGGCTGGTGCCGCAGCTGCGCTGGGTCGTCGTATCAAGCTTGAGTTGGCCCCGGCCTGATCGATCGGACAAGACTAGTTTGCCTTCGCGGTTGGCTCTACCAACGACATGGTTGGGAGAGTCCTTCCAATATTCAAATTCATCCTTGCTGTTCAACAGAATGTCCTTGGCAAAAGGGAAATCCCGCAAGGCCATGGAAATACGTGAGTACTCGGCACGCCTGCTTCGCTGGGCGGAACTGCATGTCTTGCTCCTGCGACACCTGCATATTATTGGTTCGGGTTGAAATGATCCCGGCGCATCACCGTCGCGCCGCGGTCGTCTATACCCAAGCGCCGGGGTATGCGGACAGGTCAATGCTGCGATACTGACTCTGCAACGGTTGACCTCGCCATCCACAGACAGCCTTGCAAGGGCCGGGTGGCATCACACGGAAGACGCGCCGATGGGTACTGACAAGGTTGAACGCCGGCTGGCGGCGATTCTTGCCGCCGATGTGGTTGGCTACAGCCGGCTCATGCATGCAGACGACCACGCGACGCTGCGTTTGCTCAACGAAAGCCGGGAACTTTTTTCCCAGCAGGTTGACGCCCACGCCGGGCGCATCGTCAACGCCCCCGGCGACTCGGTCCTGGCCGAGTTTGCGTCGGTGGTGAAAGCGGTGGAATGTGCGCTTGAGCTGCAGCGCCTGTTCACGCTGCGCAACGCGCCGTTGCCGCAAGACCAGCGCATGCAGTACCGCATCGGCGTGAATCTGGGCGACATTCTGGTGGAAGCCTCTGGCGTCTATGGCGACGGGGTCAATGTCGCCGCGCGGCTGGAGAGTCTTTGCGAGCCCGGTTCGATCGCCATTTCGGCCAGCGCGTTCGAGCAGGTGCGGGACCGGATCGACGCCCGTTTCACCGACGCCGGTGAACACTCCGTCAAGAACATCGAGCGGCCAGTGCATGTCTACCGGCTCGACTCAGGCGCCGGCAACACTGCAGCGGCCGCCAAACGGACCCGCAAGTCGTGGCAGGCCGCAACGCCCGCACGCTGGCGCTGGCAATGGGCGGTGGCCGGCGTCGGCCTGCTGGTAATCGCCGTGGGCGGCGTGCTGCTGGTGCACCCGGCGTTGGGCGACGAGGTGCGACGCGCAGCAATCGCCATGGTGGGCGGAAAGTCGTCCGAAACCAGCGCCCGCGCGACGATCGCGGTGTTGCCGTTCACAAACCAGAGTGGCGATGCGCAACGCGACTATTTCAGCGACGGCATCACCGAAGACACCATCGGCGCGCTGGGGCGGTTCTCCGGGGTTTCGGTGATTTCCCACAACGCGGTGCAAGTCTACAAGGGCCGCGAAGTCACCCCGGAACAGATCAGCCGCGAACTCGGAGTGCGTTACATCGCGCGCGGCAGCGTGCGCCAGGCCGACGGCAAGCTGCGGGTCGCGGTCGAACTCAGTGATGCCAGCACCGGCACCCAGTTGTGGTCGGATCGCTTCGAGGGTGCCGGGCAGCAGGTGTTCGAGCTGCAGGACCAGTTGGTCCGGAACATTGTTGGGGCACTCGCCATAAAGCTAACCAACGCCGAACAGCGGCGCGTATTCTCCAAGCCTGCCGGAAGTCTGGAAGCCTACGACCTGGTGCTGCGCGCCCGCATGCTGCTCAACCGCAGTGAACGAGTCAGCAACCGGGAGGCGCGCAACCTGCTCACGCAGGCGCTGGCAATTGCGCCCAACTACGCGGCAGCGCATGTCGCGCTCGCCGAGGCCGAATGGCATCGGGCGGTTCTAGGCTGGGTCGAAGACTCCCAGGAAGCCGTCAACCGAGGCGCGGCGCTGGCCTTGAAAGTGCTGACGCTCGATGATCCCGACTCGCAGGTGCGCGCGCACGGACTGCTAGGCATCATCTACACCGTCCAGGGCAAATACGCGCAGGCTCTGGCTGAAGTGGACCGGGCGCTTGAAATGAATGGCAGTGACGCATCCGCCCATGCGTCGCGCGGCTCCGTGTTGCTGTGGCAAGGCCGGGTTGACGAGGCGATCAGCAGCATCGAGACCGCGCAGCGCTTCGACCCGCAGTTGCGCGCCGGTTTCCAATACGACCTCGCATGGGCCTATTACATGGCCGGGCGTTTCCGGGACGCGCTGACGCAGGCCGACCGCGGCTTGCTCAAACACCCGGAGTTCCACAATTTCCATGTGATCCGCATGCTCGCACTGGCCGAACTGGGTGACGGCGAAGCCACGCGCCTTGCCGTCGAACTGGTCAAGACGCGGCTTCCGTTCTTTCAGCCCGAGCTGCTGGGCACCCGATTTGCCAATGCGCCAGACATGGAGAAAGCGCAGCGAACCCTGCGCAAGGCCGGGTTCTGAGCGGATGCGCGAGCGACCCCGCCGCTACTTGAGATCCTTCCACTTGGATTGGGCGAGCACCACCTTCCTCGCAACCGCTTCATCGGTGGTTTGCGGCCCGCCGAACAGGTACAGCTTGCCGTCGACGACACGCCAGATTGTCGGATCGGCCTTCACCTTTTTGCCCACCGAGACGTTGCTGGCACATAAACCGCTGAATTGGGGTTCATAGCGGTCAGGGTTCGCCGTGAACAGATCGCGATTCTTGGTGTTCGCGAACAGGTAGCGCTTGTCGTCCCAGTCGTAGCTGATGGTTGGCTGCCCCTGTACCGGCCGCTTCTCGGTGAAATACGCCACCGGATCGTAGCCATCGATGGTTGGCGTCTTTGCCTGGGCAAACGCGGTGGAACCCGGAACTGCCGCCAGGGCCAGCATGAAACCCAGGCTCACCAAACTTGAACGGCGTGTCGTCATATGCGATCCTTGGTTGGGTCTGACCCACCGATCATAGGCCTTCGCGCCTGCGAACACCATCCATTGATAGGCACAGCGGCGGCAGCGGCGCGCAGCAGCTATTGGGAACACGGCGCTCGACGCGCTTGAGTCGGTCGCCGGATCGCTTGAACGCTCACAGTTCGGTGGAGTCAGGCCCCTTGCAGGGCGCGCCGGGCCAGGTGGCCCGAGGGGGTGCGCGCGCCTGCAGCCCCAGGTGCGTGAGGATCTTCTCGATCACTGGCGGCTCCTGGATCGCCGCAATGATCTTGAGCTCGCCGCCACAGTTCGGGCAGTGCTCCAGGTCAAGCGCGCGCAGCAGGGCGGCGGATCGCCGCGCACGCCACCGGACGCACTCCGATGGCATTGATCCTGCCGATCCGCTACATTCATCCCATGAAGCCCCGCGTCTACGTCGAAACATCGGTCTTCAGTTACCTGACGGCCCGGGAAAGTTGCCCTGCACATTTCCATCGCAGCGGTGCACAGGGTGGACTTCTTGCTGAGCTGGAATGACGAAATCATTGCGGACTTGCGTGCCACGAAGGAGCGATTGGCTGCAGACGCCAATTTTGATATCAAGACGCTGATTGAACGCATACGGTCGGAAGAGCGTGTCAGTGCCGCGCAGGGCCGCGTGGTCTTGCAACCACCGCCGTCCAACACGGCCCTGTCAGAATTTCAGCAGATTCGGTTTGCGCGGCATTGAGAGAGTGATGTCCAGCCTCCGCTTATGCGACGCAGCAGGGCCCTCAATGAAACTCCCGGCTCTGGGTCGCCAGCCCACCCAGCAGCAGCGTCAGATCGACCAGCCGCTGCGCGATCAGGTGGCGCACCTCACCACCACTCTCGTCATCACGCTGCCACACGCCATACACCGACCAGGCCAAGGCGCAGGGCATCAAGGTCAAGAAGGGCTTGTTCCCCTGGACGGCATCCGGCCGCGCCATCGTCAACGGTCGTGACGAAGAA
>JANOUM010000429.1:0-12104 GCA_031416855.1 Rhodoferax sp.
AACATCAGGGGAATCTGCCCGGCGATCACGTCGGTCAGTGCCGGCGCCGAGCCGCGGTAGGGAATGTGGACCAGGAACGTGCCGGTGCGTGCCTTGAGCAACTCCATCGCCAGGTGGTTGGTCACGCCGCTGCCGCCGCTGGCGTAGTTCAGCTGGCCCGGCCGCGCCTTGGCGTACGTCACCAGTTCGGCGACGTTGTTGAACGGGGCCAGCGGGTGCGCCACCAGCACGATGCCCACGCTGGCGACATGGGCCACCGGTGTGAAGTCGGCGGTGGAATAAGGGCGCTTGGTGTAGAGCAGCGGCGCCACCACCTGGGTACTGGTCGAGCCCATCAACAGGGTGTACCCATCGGCGGGCGTCTGGAGCATTGACTGGCTGCCTACGATGCCACCCGCGCCGGCCTTGTTGTCGACCACGAACTGTTGGCCGAGTGACGCCGACAGCGCCTGGGCCAGTGCACGCGCGAAGACATCCGTGCCGCCGCCGGCCGGGAATCCCACCACGACGCGCACCGGTCGGTTGGGGTAATCCTGCTGCGCCCATGCGGGTAGTGGCAGGCTCGGGCTGACGGTAAGGACCAGGCCGGTGGCGGCAGAGCCCAGGAAGTGGCGACGGTTGATCGGGTGGTGCATGGCTGTCTTTTGGTTGATCGGGCGCGGGGCGGTCCAGGCTGGATCAGCCCAGTACCACCTGGTTACGGCCATTTTCCTTGGCGCGGTACATCGCGGCATCAGCACGCGCCAGCAGGGCTTCGACCGTGTCGCCGATCGGCAGGTTGGTGGTGACACCAATACTGACCGTAAACGCCGACGGTTCGGTCATTTCCGCTACCTTACTGCGTATGCGCTCGGCGACCACGCGCGCCACGTCCATCGAGGTCTCGGGCAGCAATACGACAAATTCCTCGCCACCGAGCCGGCCCATCACATCGGCGCTGCGCAGCAGGGTGTGCACCGCCGCGACGAACTGCACCAGCACCTTGTCGCCGGTCTGGTGTCCACGGCTGTCGTTGATCGCCTTGAAGTGGTCCAGGTCGATCAGCAGCACCGACATCACCCGGCCATGGCGCTGGCAGCGTTGCAGTTCCTGCAGGCAGACTTCGGTCAGCTGGCGCCGGGTCAGCGCGTTGGTTAGCGAGTCGTGGGTTGCGATGTGTTCGAACTCGGCCCGCACGCCGTCGGTGGCGAGCAGGATCAGACCGATCGTCAGCAGCAGCAGCACGAAGGGATGGGCGATCACGTAGATCAGGTTCTGGGGCGTGTTGTCCAGGATGCCGGTGCCCGGGGGGTAGAGCCATGCCGTGGCGAAGCGCAGGGCCTGGCTGCCAACGGCCAGCACCAGCACCACAAAAACATACCAGTGCGCGAAGGAGCGCGTGCCGTGGCGGTAGATCAGGACGGCATGCAGGGTGAACAAGGTGGTCATCACCAGCACGTAGATCATCAGGCGCGGGCGGTAGCTCGGATCGACCACGGTGAACCAGGCCGATACCAGTGTGAGGGCGACGATGGCCCCCATGCCCTGCGCGACGCGCGGGGTCGCCCCGAAGAAGCGCTGGCTGCCGACGTATTGGAAGAATACCCCGGAGAAGATCAGGAAGTTGGCCAGTGTGATGGACACGAGTTCGTGTGCGATGCCGCGCGATGCCGCCGCCAGGCCACCAAAGAACAGCAACGCGGTGGCACCGGTCCAGTGGCCCAGACCCTTCACCGTGGGCGGGTAGCTGCGACGCAGAAAGGCCAGCACGACCGCCATCAGGCCGCCCATGATTCCCGAAACAAAAACGATGGTGCGGGGATCGACGAATGGAACAGCGTGTTCTGAACTCATGCAGTCGATTATGACGGTGCCTCGGTCTTGGGCTGGAAGGCGCAAAAGGGGCGCACCGCGCACTGCCAGCACAGCGGTTTTCGGGCCTGGCAGACGTAGCGTCCGTGCAGGATCAGCCAATGGTGGGCGTCGAGCAGGTACTGCGTGGGCACCCGTTGCAGCAGTTGCCGCTCGACCTGCAGCGGATTCTTGCCTGGTGCCAGGCCAGTGCGATTGCCCAGGCGAAAGATATGGGTGTCGACTGCCACCGTGGGCTCGCCGAACGCACTGTTGAGCACCACATTGGCTGTCTTTCGACCGACACCCGGCAGTGCTTCGAGCTGCGAGCGGTTGCGTGGCACCACGCCGCCGTGCTGCTCGACCAGGATGGTGCAGGTTTGTATCAGGTGGCGCGCCTTGCTGCGGTACAGGCCGATGGTCTTGATAGAGCGTTCCAGCGCTTCCTGGCCCAGTGCAAGGATCCTGGCCGGTGTGTTGGCCACCACGAACAGCTTGCGGGTGGCCTTGTTCACACTGACGTCGGTGGCCTGGGCGCTGAGCAGCACCGCAGCCAGCAACTCGAACACGCTGGTGTATTCCAGTTCTGTCACCGGCCTAGGATTGGCGGCCTGGAGCGTTGCGAAGAAGGGCGCAATGTCGGCCTGCTCCATCGTGGTGCGCGCCCGCGCTCTGGCTGCGTGCCGGGGCAGGGGACTTTGGGACATCGATCAGCCGGCCTAGGCCAGGTGACGCAATTCGCGCAGCGCCACCGACACCGGCGCCAGGTCCGGCACCTGGGTGCTGATGGTGGATAGCAGCCGGCTCAGGCGCTGGATCGGGCGGGCGTTGCGTTCGCACCACTCCGGCAGCGCCTCCTTGCGGTTGAGAGAGGCCATGGTCACCTGGCCGGCGATCAGGTAGATGTCGTCGCGTGCGCTGCCGCGCGCCTGGGTCTGCCACAGCGTCTCGGTGGGCAGCCGGTTGATCTGCGCGCGCCACAGTCCCAGCTCCAGCTCGGCGTCAATGCCGAAATAGGTGCGCGCCGCGACTTCCAGCGTGTTGCCGGACTGCTCGGCCAGGTCCGCCAGGTCCAGTGCCGGGAAGGTGAATTCCAGCGCGGTGAGCTCGCGTGCCAGGGCCGGGTCCACGCCGGCCTGGGCCAGCGCCTCCCAGGCCTGTTGCCAGGCGGCCTGCGTGGCCTCGGGCAACCAGTCGGCGAGGTGGCTGCGCAGGGTCTGTGCGGCCGGCTGGTAGCGGGCGATCAGGCTGGGCAGGTCGCTGTTGTCGGTGCGCGCGCGCAGCATCCAGCGCGCCGCCCGCTGCGCCATCGCGATCAGCTTGCCCAGCAGGTCCAGCTGCAGCGGCGCGCTCACCTGCTCGTCGAGTTGGTCGATCTGGTCCCACAATTGCTCGAGGCCGAACACCTCGCGCGCCAGCGTGAACGCCCGTACCACGTCGGCGGCGGACGCGCCGGTTTCTGCGGCGATGAAGTTGACGAACGTTGCGCCGGTGCGGTTGACGACCGTGTTCGTGATGTGGGTGGCGATGATCTCGCGCTTGAGCGGGTGGCTGGCCACCGCCGGTCCGAACCGCTGGCTGAGGACCGCGGGGAAATAGGCCTGCAGGGCGCGTCCGAAAAACGGATCGTCCGGCAGGTTGCTGGCCAGCAGCTCGTCAAACACCGACATCTTCGCGTACGCCATCAGGACGGCGCTCTCCGGTGCCGTCAGCCCGGCCTTGCGCGTCCGCCGGCGTGTGATCTCCTCGTCGGTGGGCAAGAATTCGATCGCGCGGTTCAGCCGGCCGGCGCCTTCGAGCCATTGCATCAGGCGCTGCTGGCCGTCGAGCAGGTACAGCGCGCGGTGTGCCGCCACCTCCAGCGCCTGGGTCTGGTAGTAGTTGTCATGCAGCACCAGCTGGCCGACCTCGTCGGTCATGGAGGCCAGCAGGTCGTTGCGCTGCTTGAGCGTCAGGTCGCCGGATTCGACGATCTGGCCGAGCAGGATCTTGATGTTGACCTCATGGTCGGAGCAGTCGACGCCAGCCGAGTTGTCGATCGCATCGGTATAGACCAGCCCGCCCTTCTGGGCGTATTCGATGCGCCCGTTCTGCGTGCAACCCAGGTTGCCGCCTTCGGCCAGCACCCGGCAGCGCAGTTCGTCGCCATTGACCCGAAACGCGTCGCCCGATTTGTCGCCGACCTGCGCGTGGCTCTCGTAGCTGGCCTTCACATAGGTGCCGATGCCACCGTTGTACAGCAGGTCGACTGGCGCCAGCAGGATCGCATGGAGCAAGTCCAACGGACTGAGTTCGGTCGCCTCCGTGCCCAGGATGGCACGCGCCTGCGGGCTCAGGGGGATCGACTTGGCCGTGCGCGGGAACACCCCGCCACCGGCGGAGATCAGCTCTTTGTCGTAGTCGTCCCAGCTCGACCGCGGCAGCGCGAACAGGCGCTGGCGCTCGGCGAAGGAGCGCGCCGGATCCGGGTTCGGATCGATGAAGATGTGGCGGTGGTCGAACGCGAGCACCAGCCGGATATGGGTCGACAGCAGCATGCCGTTGCCGAACACGTCGCCCGACATGTCGCCGATGCCGGCAACGCTGAAATCGGTGGTCTGGGTGTTCATCCCCAGTGCCCGGAAGTGGCGCTTGACGGATTCCCAGGCGCCACGGGCGGTGATGCCCATCTTCTTGTGGTCGTAGCCGACCGACCCCCCGCTGGCGAACGCATCGCCGAGCCAGAAGCCATAGTCGGCCGACACGCCGTTGGCGATATCGGAGAAGGTGGCTGTGCCCTTGTCGGCCGCCACCACCAGGTACGGATCGTCCTCATCGTGGCGCACTACCCGGGGCGGTGGCACAACCCCACCCTTGACGACGGTGTCGGTGATGTCGAGCAGGCCGGACAGGAACAGCCGGTAGCAGGCAACGCCTTCGGCCAGGTAGGCGTCGCGCTCGCTCGGTGCCGGCGCGTTCTTGAGCACGAAGCCGCCCTTGGAGCCCACCGGCACGATCACCGTGTTCTTGACCTGCTGGGCCTTCACCAGGCCCAGTATCTCGGTGCGGAAGTCCTCGCGCCGGTCCGACCAGCGCAGCCCGCCACGCGCCACCTTGCCGCCACGCAGGTGCACACCCTCGACCCGCGGCGAATAGACCCAGATTTCAAACAGGGGTTTGGGTTCCGGCACACCGGGCACCTTGCGCGGCTTGAGCTTAAGCGACAGGTAGGGTTTGCGCGCGCCCTGTGGGTCGGTCTGCCACAGGTTGGTGCGCGCGGTGGCGAGCACGGTGGCGTGGAACTGGCGCAGGATGCGGTCTTCGTCCAGGCTGGCCACGTGGGTCAGGCCGGTCTCGACGTGGGCTTTCAGGTCCGCCTGCAGCGCGTCGCGGTCGCCGGCGAGATCCGGATCGAAGCGCGCATGGAACAGTGCCACGATGTCCTGTGCCAGGCTGGCATGGCGGTTCAGCGTGGCTTCGATATAGGTCTGGCTGAAGGCGAATCCCAGCTGCTTGAAATACCGCGTGTAGGCACGCAGCACCACGATCCCGGTGGCATCGAGACCGGTGCGCAGCACCAGCTGGTTGAGGCTGTCGCTTTCCACCTGCCCGCGCCAGGCCATCATGAACAGGGCTTCGAAACGCAGCTTGATCGACGCCAGTTCGGTGTCTGGCGGCACCTGCAGGCCGAGGTCGTGGATCCAGCAGCTGTCGTCGCCGATGCGGTAGGGGTGTTCGTCGAGCACGCGCGCACCCATGTTCTCCAGCACCGGCAGCGAATCGGACAGGGCGACCTTGGCCGAGTTGTAGATCTTGAAGCGCAGCATACCCGGCTCGGCACCCAGCGGCCGGTACAGCTTGACCGCCAGCGGCGAGGCGCCATGGAGCCCGGCCAGGAGATCGGCGTCCTCGGCGGCGACCGCGGCCGAGAAGCTCTCCCGGTAGCCGGTGGGGAATGCGTGGGCGAACCGGTGCGCGAGCGCCAGCCCCGGCCCCTCGCCGTGGGCCCGCAACATCTGGCTGGTGCATTCGTCCTCCCAGCGCTGTGCAAGCCGCGCGATGCGCGCTTCGAGCGCGTCTGTAGGGGCGAGCAGCGGCGCCGCACCCTTCGCGCGCACCAGGTAGTGGATGCGGGCCAGCGGGCTGTCGGTCAATGTGGGGGTGAACTCGACCGACTGCCCGTTGAGTTCGGCCATCAGTTCCGCACCCACCTTCACGCGTAGTTCGGTGTTGTAGCGGTCCCGCTGCACAAACACCTGGACCGACGTGAAACGCCCGAACGGGTCGCGGCGCGAGAACACGCGGGTGCGCTGGCGCTCCTGCAGCCGCAGGATGCCGATCGCGTGCGCGCACAGGGTTTCGGTGTCGATTTGGAACAATTCGTCGCGCGGATATCCCTCCAGGATGGACTGCAGCGACTTGGCGGCATGGCTGTCGGGCAGCACACCGGCCCGCGCCATGACCGTCAGCGCGCTTTGGCGCACACGCGGAATGTCGGACACCGGGGCGGTGTAGGCCGACGAGGTGTACAGGCCCAGAAACCGGGCTTCACCGGCCACGCGCCCCTGGTCGTCGAAGCGCTTCACCGCCACGTAGTCGAGCCAGGCTGGCCGGTGCACGGTGGAGCGCGTCATCGCCTTGGTGACCAGCACCAGATCGTCCGCGTCGATCAGGGCCACTGCCTGCGGCGGCAGCCGGGTCTCGGCGGTGCGGGGCGCGCCGCGCAGGATGCCAAGGCCCGAGCCTTCGCGCGCCACCAGCACCACACCATCGGTATCCTGGCGCAAGTCGTAGTCGCGTGCGCCCAGGAAGGTGAAATGGCGGTCTTCGAGCCACTGCAGGAAGGCGATGCCCTCTTGGCGCGTGGCGGTGGGCAACTGCGAGCGGGCGGCCGATTCGCAAATGTCGCGCACCCGCTGGCACATGGCCTGCCAGTCCTGCACTGCGGCGCGAACGTCGCCCAGGACCTGCTCCAGCGTGCCGGCCAGCGCACCAAGTTCGGCCGCGCCGACGATGCGGTCGCATTCGACCATGATCAGTGACTCCCTGGCTCCAGCCAGCGCCGTGCCGGTCGGCGTATCGGCCCGCCCGGTGCGCTCGATATGTCCGTCTGGCGCGCGTGTGACCAGCATCAGCGGGTGCACGATCCAGTGGGCGGTGCGGCCGCTGCGGTTCACCGCCATGGTGACGGAATCGACCAGGAAAGGCATGTCGTCGTGCACGATCTGGATCGAGGTGTGGTCGCTGACGAAGCCGTCTTCGGCCAGCGTCGGGTTGAACACGCGGATGCGCGCACTGCGTGGCGCACGCGCTATGTCCAGCAGCCGCCAGTGGGTCGACGCCACCGCGAACAGTGTGGCTGCGCCACGCGCCACGATTTCGTCCGGATCGACACCCTCGAAGTAAGCGGCGACGAAATCCGCCATCCGTTCGCTGCTGGTGCCGCCGTGCGTGCGGGTATAGGCCACCAGTTCGGTCAGTACGGCTGCGGTCATGCTGTCTCCATCGAGGGTTGTTGCGCCGAAATTCTAGGGGCACACGCCGTGCAGCGGGGATTGCAAACCCGCCGGAGCATGGGCGTATATGGCAGTTGCATCGAACGACCCCGGGGCGTCAGGGCAGGTGCAACACCAGGGACCCGCGGCCCCGGCTCAGGACAAGCTGAGAAAGCTGGCGGAATCCGGGAAGTCGGTCTTCATCCAGCCGTACTTCAGTTGCATCGCCGCCATGACCGGCACCGGCAGCGTGTCGATGGAATCCGCGTCGGCCGACGGGAGGTCGGCCAGATGGCCCGCCAGGTGCAGCACGCCGGCCAGCGGGACCAGCGGCTTGCTGGCCAGGGGATCAGAGGCCAGCAGCAGCGCACGCACCATGGCACTGGGGAAATTCCAGCGCCGCGCGAGCTCGGCGGTGACTTCGCCTTCGTCGAAACCGGTCGCCTCGCGTTCACGCGCCCAACGCTCGCCGGGCTTGCACGGCTGCGCCTCGATCTGTGCCACAGCCGCCGGCATGGCGCTGCCGATGAGCAGTTCGCCCAGGCGCAGCATCAGGCCGGTCAGCCAGGCGCGCTGCCGGTCTTCGTCCACCGGCTCGGCGAGCCACTGGGCATAACCGGCGCAGCGTATGGCGTAGCGCCAGAATTCGGTGGCGTCAATGCCCTCGGGCATCGAAAAGGCATTGTGCAGACAGGCCGACACTGCCAGGGAGCGGACCTTGGACAGACCGACCAGGCTCATCGCTGCGTCCAACGTGGCGACCTTGCGCGGCAGGCCGAACGCCGCGCTGTTGGCCAGCGCCAGCAACTTGGCTGTCAGTGTCGGGTCGACCGCAATCAGGCCGTGGATCTTGGACACCGGCGCGTCGTGGTCGTCCAGGGTGTTGATGAGCGCCAGGCCGACCTTCGGCATGACCGGCAGGGCGACGGACTGAAAGAGACGGGCAATGTCAGGCATGGGATCTCCCGGGGTTTGCAGAGTCTGCACAGGCGGACGCCTGCAGTTGCATTCTGACCGATTCCCGGGCGCGGTAGAGTACGGCCACAATAAGGTTTTTTGGGGCCACCGTCGTCATGCAATTCGCCACCCGACTCCAGAACGTGGAGACCTCCGCGATTCGCGAGCTTTTCAAGCTGCTTGGCAAACCCGGCATCATCAGTTTTGCCGGCGGGTTTCCGGATCCGGCGCTGTTCGACGCCGAGGGCATCCGGATCGCGGCCGACGCGGTGCTGTCGAACAACCCCGGGCCGGTGCTGCAATATGGCGCCACCGAAGGTTACGAGCCCTTGCGCGCCGGCATCAGCGGCTTCATGCAGGCCAAGGGCGCCAGCGTGGCGCCGCAGGGCCTGATCGTCACCACCGGCAGCCAGCAGGCACTCGACCTGATCGGCAAGACCATGATATCGCCCGGCGACAAGGTGATCGTGGAGGCGCCCACCTTCCTCGCGACGATCCAGTGTTTCCGGCTCTACGGCGCCGATCTGATCGGCGCACCGGTCGACGCCGACGGCGTGCAGGTGGACGCGCTGGAGCGTCTTATCGATGAGCACCGCCCCAGGCTGGTGTACCTGATCCCGACCTTCGGCAATCCCAGCGGCGCCACGCTGAGCCTGGAGCGGCGCAAGCGGGTGCTGGAGATTGCCGCGCGCACCGGTACGCTGGTGGTCGAGGACGATCCGTACGGCGAACTCTATTTCGATCAGCCGCCGCCGCCCAGCCTGCTGGCATTGAGCGATGGTGTACCGGGCAGCCGCGAATGGCTGGCGCACTGCGGCAGTTTCAGCAAGATCCTGAGCCCCGGGCTGCGGGTCGGCTGGCTGGTTGCGCCGCCCGAACTGCTGGCGCGTGCCACCATGTGCAAACAGTTCAGCGATGCCCATACCAGCAACCTGACGCAGGCGACGGCGGCCCATTACCTGACGCTGGGCCGCATGGGGCCGGCACTGGATGTAGTGCGGGCCACCTATGCCGAGCGCGCCCGCGTGATGGCGCAGTGCCTACGCGCCGACCTGGGCGACGCGATCGAGTTCAGTGCGCCGCAAGGAGGGATGTTCTTCTGGGCGCGCCTGACCCAGGGACGCGACGCCAGCGAGTTTGCCAAACGCGCGGTCGACCGACTCGTGGCCTTCGTTCCCGGTGCTCCGTTTTTTGCCACCCAGCCTGACCGCTCCACACTGCGCCTGAGTTTTGCCACGGCCGATGTGGCCCGGATCGCCGAGGGCGTTGGCCGGCTCAAGATGGCCTTGTGAGTGACGCCCATGGCTGGAGGGCACGAATGAGTCCGGGAACCATACCCGTCAAGACCGACAAAGGTCGCCTGGAGATGGCCGACCGGACCAACCTGCTCACGGCGGTGCAAAGGCGCCTGCTGATCCTGGCCGATGGCCAGCGAACGGTCAACGACCTGGGCATTTTCGTGCGCGCCGGCGAACTCGACGCCGCCCTGGCCTACCTGTTCGAGTTCGGTTATGTAGTGGCCCAAGGCGAGCCGGTGGCCCTGTCGCCGCCCGCCGCGCCAGGCTTTGCGTCGCCAGAGGTATCGAGGCCGCTGCGGCCGGCCACCAGCCCCTCGCAGTTCGAGCAGGTGCGGGCGCAGGCCACGGATTTCATCCGCCAGCGGCTGGGTGACGCTGCCACACCGATCTGCGCCGCGGTCGAGCGTTGTGCCAATCCGCAGGAACTGCGCCAGGTGCTGCGCGGCGTCGAGGTGTTTGTCGGGCAACGCCTGGACGCCGCCACCGCCCAGAGTTTTGCCCGCCATTTCGGCTCCATGCTGCTGTAGCGCCCGGCAGCATCAGAAACGGTCGCGCCGCCATGCCGTTCCAGCTCGAGATCGTCCACACGACCGTCTACCGCTACAGCCAGCCGGTCAGTTTCGGCGAGCACCGCGTGATGTTCCGCCCGCGTGACAGCCATGACCAGCGCGTGCTGGCGACCGATCTGCGGGTATCGCCGGAGTCGATCGTGCGCATGATCCAGGACCCGCATTCGAATTCGATCGCAATGGTGCAGCCGCTGCAAAGCGCGACCGAATTGCGCATCGTCTGCGCGTTCACGATCGAACACGCGAGCGACCCGGAGCCCCTGCTGCCGCTGCCGACCGAGGCCGACCTGCTGCCCTTTGTGTACGCGCCCGACGAGCGCATGGATCTGGAGCACTACCTGCGTCCGCACCATGCCGACCCGGGCGGCGTGCTGATGTCCTGGACGCGCAACTTCCTGCTGGCAGACCGGCCCACCAATACGCGCGACCTGCTGGCGCGCATGAACGCGGCGATCGGCCGGACGTTGCGTTATGTGCCGCGAGACGAGGAGGGCACGCAATCACCGACCGAGACGCTGGCATTGGGCAGCGGCAGCTGCCGCGATTTCGCGCTGCTGATGATGGAGGCGATCCGCCGCCTGGGCGTGGCGGCGCGTTTCGTCTCGGGCTACCTCTACGATGCGGCGCTCGACGGCGCTAGCGATGAGGTGCAGGGCTCGGGCGTCACGCATGCCTGGCTGCAGGCTTACCTGCCGGGGTCGGGCTGGCTCACCTACGACCCCACCAACAACCTCACCGGCGGCAGCCAGCTGATCCGGGTGGCCATGGTGCGCAACCCGGACCATGCCTCCCCGGTGTCCGGCAGCTGGTTCGGCACGCCCGGGTCGTACATTGGCATGTCGGCGTCGGTGCAAGTGCGCCGGCGCACATCCAGGGCCGACGATGTGGGCCACAATGATGCCGAGACAAGCACCGCATGAGGCCATGCGGACGACGATTCAAGGAAAGGCCCGACCATGAGCATGATCAAGCGACTGTTTGGATCTGCGAAAAAGCCGGAAGTGGAAGCGCAGCCGCCACCGACGCAGGTCGATCCGGCTCCCGACTCCCGCACCTTCCAGGTGGACAACGCGCAGGCCGGCACACACCGTGAACTGGTGCGTGTGATGACGCGCGATACGCTGCGCGCCACCGGCATCCCCGAAGACTGGCTCGAATCGCAGGTGCTGCTGGAACTGGCCCGCGACGGGCAGACCTTCGTGCACCTGCGCCTGGTGGTCAAGCAGTGGGATGTGCGCCTGCTGAAATACACGATCGCGTTTCAGAACCGGCTGATGGGCGAGATCGAGCGTTTCGATCCGCGCGCGCGCGAGTGGCTGCTGAGCATTTCATGGCAGTACCAGGTAGGCGACACCTGCCCGTTCCCCGACATGCCCGAACCCGCTGTGTGGCAGGTGCCGGCCTTGGTGGCGAGCCCGCCGCCAACGGTGGCGACGGTCGATGTGCCGCTGGACGTGGAAGAGCCGGATGAGGTGTCGCAAGACCTGGCCAGGTTGTTTGCCATCCGTGATGCGAATCTGCCCGCTGCGGGCGGGCATTGATTCCGGCCCGATTCCGATGCAAAGGCAACATGTCCGCGACCGGGCCGGCGTGCTGGCCGCCAGCCTCGGGGTACCGTCTGCGCGCGCGACGGCGGTGGCGCCAGGCACCGGCGCGGCGCTCTCTAATCACAACTTTGATCCAGGACAGCATCATGAAATACCAATGCGCTCACCGATGGGCCTTCACCTCATGGGGCGGACCGCTCGAACAGACCGAAGAAACCCTTGCGCCAGCCCAGGGCCACGAAGTGACCCTGAAAGTCACGCATTGCGGCATCTGCCATTCCGACCTGCACATTCAGGCTGGGGGCTTCGACATGGGCGGCGGCAAGTTGTCGTCGCTGGAGCGTGCCGGAACGCGCCTGCCCGTGACCCTGGGCCATGAGATCGTGGGCGAGGTGGTGGAGATCGGGCCCGACGTGCAAGGTGTGGAAC
>JANOUM010000430.1:0-6228 GCA_031416855.1 Rhodoferax sp.
CGGTTGATCCCCAGCGCGCGGCGGGTCGCTCAGACCGGAAGGATTCCGAAATCGACGCCCCAGATGCGCTGCACCATCCACAGCAACCCAACCACGCTGATGACCAGCGACCCCGGCACCAGCACCAGCCAGCGGTACCAGGCGGTCTTGCGAAACACGAAGCTGACCGGTATCACGGCCAGGAGCACGGCCAATTGCGCGGCTTCGACCCCCAGGTTGAAGGCCAGCAGCGCCCAAACGCGGCCACCGGGCGGCATCCCCAGCTCAATCAGTGCGCCAGCCATGGCGGCACCGTGGATCAGCCCGAAACCGGCCGCCAGCCAGGAAAGCCGGCGGTAAACCATGGGCAGCAGGTTGTTCATCCCCGCAAACAGCACACTGGCCGCCACGCCCACCTCGACCCAGCGGCTCGGCGGAGCGAACAACCCGACGGCGGCGAGCGTCAGGGTGAATGCATGCGCCAGGGTGAACATCGTGACCAAGACCGCCGTGTCGCGCAGCGTGCGTCGCAGGTTCGCCGCGGGCAACCATGACTTGCCATCGCGGCGCAAGACCGCCGGCAGGAACAGGCCGGCCAGGAAAAGCATGTGGTCCCAGCCGCTCCAGACATGCCACAGACCGGCACGCAGGTACTGCGTGAACACCTGCACCCGGCTGGCATCGGCCGAGACGAAGCGCAGCATGTGTTGCTCCGGCGCGAACAAGCCGCCATGGTTGCCCTGGAATTCGAGGCTCAGCAGGCCCCGGTGCTGCGCGTCGACATCGAACAACAACTCATAGTCAATGCCCAGGCTTACGGGCTCGTGCGGGCATTGGCCGGCCAGTTCCAGGCTCGCGTATTGGCCGTCACTGTGTTCGGCAACCAACACCTCGCGCACACGCAGCGTGCAGTGCGCCAGGTCGGCGCGGAGCGCCAGACGCCGCAGTGCGTAGTCAGAGATGCGTTGCTGCTGGCGCCGCACCTCGCCCCAGGTGAGCTGCGCGTCGTTGTCGGTGTCCAGGCCAAGCGCGTAATCAAGGTCACGCAAGGCGATATCCCAGCGCCCATCCAGAACCGTTCCCTGCAACTGCAACCTTAGATAACTGGTGCTCGCCTTGTGCGCGTGGACCTGCGTTACGCACAGCAGCAACAGGAGGGCCAGCACCCGGATCATCGCGACGGAGCCTGCCGGCGCAGATCCGCGATCGCGGAGGTCAGGCGCAGGTCTTTCACGCCGGTGTTCTCCAGCCACTGCAGCACGTCGCGCGCCGCTTCCGGCCGGCCTGCCGCCAGCGCCGCGCGCAGGTAGAGCCGGGCGTCGACCGGGTCACGCTGGTAGGCCCAGCTTTGTCCGATGTACTGCAGGGCCGCAGCGGCATTGCCGCGCACGTCGAGTTCGAACACGGCCTGATCACGCAGATGGCTGCGGTCGCCGCGCCGGCGCATTTCTTCGAAACGCAGCGCCAGGCGCCGGGCATGCACCTGTGCGTTGCCTTCAGCGGTGGCGTCGCCAGCCGTGCCGAGCATGCGTTGAGCCAGCGCGAGGCGCAACAGCAGACTGTCCTGGCGTTGGTAGGGCGTGAGCAGTGCCTGCACGCTGCGGCCCTCCCGCTGCTCCAGCAGGAAATCGGCGTAGGCAGCCAGCAGCCCCGGGTCGGTGCTGTCAGCAGTGGTCATGCGACGGATACCGGCCTCGAAATGGCGCCGGGCCTGCTCCGTCCGGCCAAGGCGTTGCGCCAGTTCCGCAGCCACCGCGCGGGCCCACAGTTCGCTCGCGAGCGGCGCATCCGCACTGCCCTGCAGTGCCGTCTCCAGATCGGACAGCGCGCCCGGCGCGGTGCTGCCCAGGCCGTTGGCCGCCGCCGCGCACGTGGCCGCGACCAGACCGCTCACATGGGACACAGCCGCCCTGCAATCGGCCAAGGCTGCGACCGGGTTCCCCTGGCTCAGCCGCAGACCTGCGCGCGTGATGCGCGCGGCATGGCCTTCGGGTGCCGGACTGTCGATCAACGCTTGCAGGTCCTGCTCGGCCTGCACATGCTCCATCCGCGCCAGCCGCAGGCTCGCGCGCAGCAACATGATCTCGGGCGGGGGGTGCGGCAGGTCCCACCAGGGTCCCAGGGCAATTTGCGCGTAACCGAGGTAGCGCGGATCCTCCTCGCGCCGGTTGAGTTCGAAGGCCCCGCGCGCATACGCCAGCGCCGCGGGAACAGACGCCGGGCGCGAAACCCAGTGTGCACGCAACTCCTGCAGCGAAGCTGCACCCGCCAGCCGTGGCACTTGCAGTTTTTCGAGCACGACGTGGTCGCCGACCGGCCGGTACGGTGCCTGGGCGACAGCCGCCGTCGCAACTGCCAGCAGCCAGCAGGCGGCAATCCGCCGGATCACAGCATCGACACGATCTCTGGCTGCACCGGCGGCGCGACCGTGTACAGCCGCATCGCATGCGGGTTGATGGCAATCGCCCGGTTACGTTGCGCATCGGCCTGGGCACGGCGTCCAAGGCCGGCGTTGATCTGTGCCGCGACGGCATGCAGCTGGGCGGTCACCCAACCACTTTGCTCCACGCGCTCGATCACTGCTGCTGCTTCACCGGCCTGTCCGGCACGGAAAAGAGCCGCGGCAAGCGTGATCTGGGCATCGCCAAATGGCCGCTGCTGCGCATGGCGACGTGCCAGCGCAAGCGACTCGTCGGGTGTTCCGAATTGCAGGAAGTGGTCGACCGCGTGACCGAGCCCGGCCTCGGGAAACACCCTCAGGCGTTCCCGGTAGAGGGCTTGGGCGCGATTGATCCATGCGGTCGCCTCGCCGGGATTCTTGCCTTCGCGCAGCAGCCGCGCGAGTTCGTCCATGTGTTCGGGCTGGCCGGTGCGCGCAATGATGCTCTCGTACAGCAGGCGTGCGCCGGTCGCGTCGCCCTGCAGGCGCCTGACTTCGGCGATCTGCTCGTCGATCAGCCACCACCCCGGCAGCTCCTGGGCCGCAAGCTGGTACAGCGCCAGGGCCTCGTCGAGGCGGCCACGCTCCCACGCGACGAGTCCACGCTGAACCTTGAGCCAGGCCCGGGTCGCAGCAGAAACACCGTAGTAACGCTTCTCGGCGGCCTCCAGCAGGGCCAAGGCCTCGCCGGGTGAGCCGGTCTTCTTGCGGTACATCGCCAGGCGGATGTATTGGCTGGGCGTGCCGACCTGGTTGACCAGGGCCCGATAGTTCGCCTCCGCATCTTGGTAGCGACCGCTGTAAAACGCGATATCGGCCGACATGCCTGCGCTCTCGAGCGGGTCGAGTGTTCCTGCACAGGCAGCCAGTGTGTTGCTCGCGGCAGCGAGCCGATGCACGGTGTAGTGCAGCCGGGCCTGCGCCAGGCAACCCGTCGGTGCCTTGCCCTCGCGGCGCGCCAGCGCATCGAGCAGTTCCTGGGCCAAGCGGTAGTTGTCGTAATTGCCGCTCAGCCAGGCGCGCTCGAGATACAAGCCCACAGTGTCCACGGCGATCAGGCCGTTCTCCGGATGCTGCTTGACAAGCCGCTCTGCAGCATCGATGGCACCGCTCAGGGTGGCGGCCACCTGGGCATAGTCGGGGATCTTGGGGGCGTGACCACCCGGCGGTGCGGTGAATGGTGTGGAGGCAGCCTCGCGGGCCGCCACCACCGCCGGCGAGCCGCCCGATTGTTTGCTGCAGGCTGCCACCAGGCACAAGGACAGCAGGATCACAGCCCGGCCGGCCTGTCGACCAACAAAAGGCATCAGGTGGCGGCCTCCCACTCGGCTCTATGCCCGCACGTCCTCAGGGGAAGGGGTACGCCGCACGCAGAAACGGGAACGCGCTCGGCAAAGGGGTCGCAGTTTCGTCCTGGGTGGCATTGATGACTCCGACGAGGTCGTTCAGGCCGTGGGGCGCTCCGAGCCGCAACAATGCCGCAGCCAGCAGACGGTCGATCACCGGGTCGTCGTAACCCCGGCCATTGGGCCATCCGGGCGCGGCATTCGGGTTGTATGTCATGACATCGGGGACCACCACCGGCGCGACCTGGGCGACGCAGGTGTCGATGTTGACGTCGGCGCTGCTGAGCGGTGGCACCACGGTCTCGGTGGAACAAGGCGTCAAGCCCAGCGAGCGCAGTTGCGGCCCGAGCTTGAAATGGTAGTTGGCGAGCGAATTGACCTGCGGGCCGCGCGTCAGCATGAAGGCAAAATCGGCAGCGTCGTTGATCGGGTTGCCGCGATTGAGCGCGTCGCGCTGGTTGTCGAACCTGTTGAAGGCATTCAGCACCCCAGGGTTGATGGCCCGCCCGAATTGGTCGACCGGAGCCGGCACGCCGTCGGTGCGTGACAACAACGCAGCCGCCAGCGCTGGCTGGCCAGTGCGATCCACACGCACAAAGGCCTCGGGTGCAGCCGTCGAGAAAGCAAACGTGCCGGTGTCGTCACTGGAGCCGCCGCAGCTTGCAAGCACCGCCACGGCGGCAACGCCCAACAGGACGGTCGATGGGAAAGAATGGTGTTTCATGGTTTCATCCTGCCAGTCTGCCAGTTGTGGCCCAGACTCGTACCTGGGGGCGGGCACCAACCGCCGGAAGCGGTGATAGGACATCGAGATTCATTTCGAACACGATCGCCGATACGTTGCGCAATGCAAAAGAATCCCGGCGGGGTGTGGGTGGCACATTGCCCAGACTGAAGGCGGTGACCAGGTTGCCATTCTGGCCAGCCGCGGCAAAACTGCCCAGCAGTGTCCCCAAACCCTGGGCATCGAAGAAGAACGGGTCATTGCGCTGGCCCGCAAACGCCTTGATGCCGCTGGAAGTTGAAATAACCTGCTCGATGGGGCCGGAAAAAGTGCCGCCGGCACCGGGGACATTCTCGAGTTGCAGACCGCACTGCCCGGCGAGGTTCCTGGCCAGCCGCGCGTAGATCTTGATGTCCGGGACATTGTCGAAGGCTCCAGCTGCATCGGCGCGGTCGATGTTGAGCGTGTAGAGCACCTTGGCATCGCAGTAGAAGCCGCTGTCGATGCGCGAGCGTGGCGCAGGCCGACCGCCGAAGGTGATCGCCCCCACCACCTTGCTGGCAGGGGACTCCGGTGACGGAAAAATGAAGACGTCGGCAAGATCCGCTGCAGGGTCCGCGTCGGCCCCGGGCGATTCGGCGTGGTCTGCCGACAGGACGGCAAAACTCGCCAGGGTTGCGGCGATGACGGCCAGTCTGGCCGCAGATTTCAGCTCGGTGCGCATAAAGACTCCTTTGCTGGCATGTGGTCACGCCGGCAAAGAGTCGTGACACTCGTTTAGGAAAAAACGGGCCAACTTCAAAGCGTTGGCCTATTCTGCCTGGCTGGAACTGCATTTCTGCTGATCCAACGCAATCATGGTAATTGAAGTTTCGGTTCAACAGCAAGACATTTTTAGCGCCGTCTTGATTTTGCGCATCTGGCGCAAAAGGCCAGCAGTAGCCGCCCAGACGCAGTCAACCAGAAACGAGGAACTTCCAAAAAAAGTGGGATAGTCGTCATTGATTCTTCACGCGGCACTGAAGTCAATTTTCAGCGGTCCTGGTTGACGAGCGGGGAATTCGTTTTGAAAGTAGCATCTGCTGCGGCAAAACTTTCCGCCCAATTTTTTCAACAACCCACCCGGAGTACAGGATGTCGCGACAACAGGCACTCGAAAACGTCACACACCATTTTGACAGCGGTGAATTCATGCAGGATCTGGCGCGTCGCGTCGCGATCAAGACCGAGAGCCAGATTCCGGAGTCCCATCCGTTCTTGCATACCTATCTATCGGATGAGATCGGTCCGGCTCTGCAACAAATGGGCTACAACATCCAGATACTGGACAACCCTGCCGGCGTCGCGGCGCCGTTTCTGGTGGCGCGGCGCATCGAGGGTCCCGATTTGCCCACCGTCCTCACCTATGGGCACGGCGACGTGATCCGGGGGCTGGACGCGCAATGGCAGACCGGCCTCAGTCCCTGGAAACTCACCCAGGTGGGCGAGCGGTATTACGGGCGTGGGACAGCCGACAACAAAGGCCAGCACTCGATCAACATCGCAGCACTGCGCACAGTGTTGCAGACCAGGGGAAAGCTGGGATTCAATTCCGTATTCCTGATCGACACCTGCGAGGAAATCGGATCCCCCGGGCTGCACGAGTTTGCCCGGCGCCATCGCGACCTGCTCAAAGCCGACCTGTTGATCGGTTCCGATGGCCCACGTCTCGCCCCCCGGATGCCGACGATCTTCATGGG
>JANOUM010000431.1:0-11276 GCA_031416855.1 Rhodoferax sp.
GGCGATCCGCAAGCGCGGCTATGCCACCAGCCGCAACGAGCTGATCGAAGGTGCGGTGGCCATCGCTGCGCCGTTTTTCGACGCGGCCGGTGCGGTGGCGGGTTCACTGGGCGTGTTCGGCCCGGGTGTGCGCCTGAAGGAACGGCGGGTCGCCGAACTGGCGGCGCTGCTGAAGAAAGAAGCTGCGGCGCTCAGCGCGGCGCTGGGTCAGCCGGTCTGAGGCAGACGGAACCGGCGCAGGCCGAGCAGCGCGACTCCGGCCGCCATCAGCACCGCGCTGGCCGGCTCGGGCACCGAGGGGCCGATCGCCGCGCCCGCCGCGATGAGGTCGGTGTCGGCACCGAACTGCATGTTGGCGCTCAGGCCGAAGCCGGCAAAGTTGATCTCGAGCGTGGTGTACGGGTCGCCGACGAACGGGTTGACGCCGACGCTGACCTCGTTGCGGTACACGGCATCGACGACCAGGTTGACGTTGGTCGATTGCACCACGTCGAAGGTGAAGCCGCGGGCCGAGCCCGGCGTGCCGAAGTTGGCGGCCGGCGCGGTGGTCAGCTCGAACACCACGCCCGCAGAGGCGCCGTGGAAGTCGACCTGGGTGATCGGCAACTGGCCGAACTGCGAGTTCCGCCAAACGGCGCAGAAGACGAAGCACCAGGTGTCGCCGCTGGCGCTGATGAGAAAGCTGTCGGGATGCACGCCGCCGCGGGGGAGACCGACGGGGTCTTCAGGCAGTACTACCCAGACGTGGTTGCTGCTGACTCCACCTTGCACCACGGTCACCTGTGCTGCCGGCAGATGTGATGGCGAGCGATTACGACTGCACCCTGGAGGGCCTGCCCGGACCGCCGGCCGTGCGACTCGGCCTGCGCATGCTGGACCGGCTTAAGAAAGAGTCAGCCGAGCGCATCGTGGCGGCGCGGGCAGAGCAACCGTTCGATGACGCGGACGATCTGGCCAGGCGCGCGAGTCTTGAGGGGCACGAAATGAGTCTGCTGGCCGCGGCGAACGCATTGACCAGTTTGTCCGGGCACCGGCGCCAGCAGGTCTGGGACGCGTCGGCGCTGAAGTCCGCGCCGCCGCTTTTGCGTGCAGCGCCGATTGTCGAAGACATGGTGGAGCTCGCTGCGGCGCCGGAGGGCGAAGAGATTGTGTGGGACTGCGCAGCGTTGGGTCTGACATTGCGGCGCCACCCGCTGGCATTGCTGCGGGCATCACTTGCAAGGCGCGGCTTGACTACAGCTGCCGAACTCCGGGATTTGCCCGATGAATGCAAAGTGAAGTACTGCGGCATCGTCACGTTGCGACAGCAACCGCAGACCGCGCACGGCACCGTCTTTGTCTCGCTGGAAGACGAGACAGGGACCGTGCAGGTGATCTGCTGGAAGAGCATTCGCGAGAAACAGCGGCAAGTCCTACTGGAGTCACGGCAGTTGGTTGTCTTCGGCAGGTGGCAATGCGAAGGCGACGTGCGCAACCTGGTTGCAGAGCGTCTTGGGGGGCTGACGCCTTTGCTGGGGCGGCTTGGGAAATCGGCGTGGAGCAGGGATTTTCGGTAACAAGCGCAGGCCAAGCGGATGCTTTCCATGATGGATTGCACCCTGACCATTCTGTCGGCAAACGGCTGTGTTGTTCCAAATCCGTTTGTTGGCATCGCCAACAAATCCAAGGCTGTTGCCCTTCGTCCCGCAGCAGCGTTTGGACCGACACAAGCGGCCAGCGGCCACGTTGAGGTGAATCAAGCTGATGATGCTGACAGAACCACGACGAGCTCTGGACTCATTCTCTAAGAACTGACTGTGCCTTCGATTGCTGAGCAGCGACTCAACAGCAAGATCGACGCGCCGCAAAACTCTCGCTGAGATCGCTTTTTTCCGCAAATGTCAGGGAAAACGATAGGGCGCAAGCGCCGCCCACCCATTAGCATTTTGGAAAGTCGTACGCACACAAACAATTTGCATGCGTACAACTAATCAGGAGGCAGCCCGGCTCATGGACTTTCAGAACGGCACGCCAGCGGAATCTGGCAACGGCATGGAGCAGTTCAGCCACTTCGGGAAAATTGACGTCTTGGACGACTTTATCCGCGCGGCGGTGGAAGACGCGGACCTGCCTGCACTCATGGCGACGCTGGCCATGATCACCGGCGACACATCGCTGATCGCTGCTGACCTGGAGCCGCCTTCCCCGCCGATGTTGACCGCCATCGCGCCCCAGGGCGGGATGAGCCAGGAAGCGCAGGAAAAGGCCAAGCGACTGGCTACCGCTGCGCTGCTCAAGTACCGCGATGTCGGACAGGGTTTTCAAGGCAAGCCGCCGGCGGCGCTACTGGATGCCTGCGTGCAGTATCTGATCCGCGCCGACCTCGAGGAAAACCGTTCGTTGCTCGAGCACGAGCTAGGCATTCCGCAGGACCTCGGTGCCCCAGGGTGGACGCTTGACGACGTGGCGCCGGGCTCCCGCTTCCGCGTTGCCGTTATTGGCGCGGGCGTGTCCGGTATCGCCGCCGCGTACCGGCTTCAACAGGCGCACGTGGACTGCACGGTCTACGAGAAAAACGATGAAGTCGGCGGCGTCTGGTGGGAGAACCGCTATCCCGGCTGCCGCCTTGACACGCCCAACTTCGCGTACAGCCTGTCCTTCGCGCAGAAGCCCGACTGGCCGCAGCAGTTTTCTCGCCAGCCCGAAATCCTGGCCTACTTGGCGACAGTTGCGCAGAGTGCCGGGATGCGTCGCCACATACGCTTCGGTTGCGAGGTCGAGGCAATGCGCTTCGACGAGCAGCGGGCCATCTGGACGCTCACCATACGGGATCGCTCGGACACGGTATCGCAGGAGGAATTCAACGCGGTGATCACGGCGGTCGGCATACTGAACCGCCCTAGCGTCCCCGACTTCGCGGGACTGGATTCTTTCCAGGGCCAGACCGTGCACTCGGCGTCATGGCCGAAGGACTTGGACCTGACCGGCAAGCGGGTCGCCCTCGTCGGCACGGGCGCGAGCGCGTTCCAGATCGGCCCCTCGATTGCCGACAGCGTCGCGCAACTCGAGGTCTTCCAACGCAACCCGCCCTGGATGCTGCCGACACCCACGTACCACGACGACATCAAGCCAGGCATGCAGTGGCTGCTGAGCCACGTCCCCTACTACGGCCGCTGGTTCCGTTTCTGGCAGTTCTGGATCGCGGTTGAAGGCCGGCTGCCGCTGAGCGAGGTAGAGGACGACTGGGACCACCCGGTCTCCGTGGGGCGCAAGAACGAGGCACTGCGCCAGGGCTGCATAGAGTGGCTTGCGCGGCAGTACCCCGACCGGCCAGACCTGCTGGCTAAGATGACGCCCAACTATCCGCCCACGGCCAAGCGCATGCTGCGCGACAACGGCGTCTGGGCGGCCATGCTGAAGAAGCCGCACGTGGAGCTGAACACGACAGGCATCGAGCGCATCACCCCCAGGGGAATCGAGACGCAAGACGGCGTGTTGCACGAGCTCGACGTCATCATCTTCGCCACCGGCTTCAAGGCGTCCGATTTCCTCGCGCCGATGAAGATCACTGGCCGTAACGGTCGCGACCTGCACCGGGACTGCTGGGTCGGCGATTGCCGCGCCTACTTGGGTATCACAGTGCCAGGCTTTCCAAACCTGTTCATGACGGGCGGCCCGAACACCGCAGTCGTGATCAACGGCAGCGCGATCTTCTCCTCTGAATGCCAGGTCGAATACACGATGCGGGCCATCCGGCAGGTGCTGGCCTCCGGCCACGCCGCTCTGGATTGCAAGGAGCCGCCCTTTACCGCCTATAACGCCTGGGTTGATGCCGGAAACCTAAAGCGCGCATGGGGCGCTGCCCGTACGACCAGTTGGTACAAGAACAGCACCGGTCGGGCGTCCCAAACTTGGCCCTACGGTTTGCTCGATTACTGGAACATCACCGCGAACTTTTGTCCGGATGACTACGAATACATCGGCTGAGGCGGGCGCGTCCATGGCAGGCAAGCCTGAAATCGGCCTCGACCAGCTACCGGGGCACCTCTTCCGCCGTCTCCACCAGTTGGCAGTCGCGCGCTTCGCCGTGCAGATGGAGGAGCTTGGCCTGACGCCGATCCAGTGGTCAGCATTACTGATCACTCTGCAGCGGCCGGGTTTGGACCAGAGCACGCTGTCACGCGAGATCTACATCGACACCTCTACGGTCGCCGGCGTGCTGGACCGCCTCGAATCACGCGGACTGCTCCAGCGCAAGGCCTCGCCGGAAGACCGGCGACTGCGCCTGGTGTATGTGACGGAGGAAGGCAAAGCGCTGCTGAAAGACGCCAACGTTGCCGTCTTAGACACGCAGGAGTGGCTGATGGAGCCGCTGACACCGAGCAACCGTGCGTTGTTCATGGATCTGATGCTCCGTGTGCTGCACCGGCACGGGTGAACCGCCCTTCTTGATCATTGGTTTAATTGGAGGAACTGCACTATGTTGGCTGGGCAGATATTGAACGGCCTCGTCACCGGCGCGATGTATGCCCTGGTGGCCATCGGCTTTTCGTTGGTCATCGGCACCCTGGACAAGCTGAACTTCGCCCACTCCGAGGTGTTCATGGTCGGCGGATTTATCGCCCTTCTCACAGTCAGCTACATGCCGTGGCAGCTCGCACTCCTCGTCATCTTCCTGGTGGGCGGACTGCTGGGCCTCGCGACCGAATTCATCGCGTTTCGGCGTTTTCAAACAACGGAAGGCAAGGTCACGGCGGCGCTCGCTTCCATGGCGCTGGGCCTCATCATCACGGACTTGGTGCACAAAGGCTGGGGCACCGAACCCGTCCCGCTCAAAGCCCAGAGCGAGTGGCTGCAGACCGGCCACTCCTTGTTCGGGGCCACCGTGCTGAACCTGCAGATCGTTATCCTTGCCGTGGCCTTTCTGTTGATGGCCATGCTGCACGTGCTGCTGCACAAGAGCCGCATGGGCCGCCAGATCCGTGCGCTCGCTGAGTCAAACGTGTCTGCCTCACTGCTGGGGATCAACGTGCGCCGAGTCACGCAGACCGTGTTCTTCGTCTCCTCCGCTCTAGCCGCTGTCGGCGGGCTGCTGGTGGCCATGCGTGGCGGCGCGGCCAATTCCGAGATCGGTCTCACCTTCGGCTTGAAATCGCTTGCCATCATGGCCATCGGCGGCATGGGCGACCTGCGAGGCGCCCTAGTGGGAGGTCTGCTAATCGGCGTGCTGGAAGCCCTGATGTTTCAGATGGGGCTCGGTCGGCTGGTCGAGATGACTGCCTGGGTCGCCCTAATGGCTGTCCTGATGTTTCGCCCGCAAGGCCTGTTCGGCGGCGGCATCCATGCTCAGGAGCAGCGCGCATGATCGCCGACCATCTGTTCTTCGCTGGCATAAACGTGCTCCTGGCCTGGAGCGTCTACGTGGTCTTGATGACCGGCAGCCTCTCCTTCGCCCAAGGCATGTTCATGGCTGTCGGGTGCTACACGGCCGGCGTGCTGACCGTGAAGTTCGGTTGGCCCCTGCTTGCGGCCACACTCGCCGCCGCCGCGTTGGCGTCTATCGTGGCCGCCGTGGTGGGTTGGCCCGCGCTGCGGCTGCGCGGCGTGTACCTGATCCTGGTGACGATCGGCATCACTTTCTGCGGTCGCGTCCTGCTGGAGAACGTGGAGTATGTCGGGGGCGTCGCTGGATTCGGCGGCATGAGCGGTGCGAGCCATACCACGGTACTGGTCGCGGTTGCCCTCATTGGTACCGCGATCTTCTGGCTCTCGCGCAGCCCGCTGCAACGCACCTTGGATGCCGTGCGAGAAGATGACCGCGTCGCAGCATCCCTGGGCATCAACGTGCCCGTGGTGCGGCTGATCGGGTTCGCCAGCGGCGCCTTTATCGCCGCGATCGCCGGTTCGCTCTTCGGACACTACATGAGCTTTGTACGGCCGGAAAGCTTCGACATTCTTCTATCCGTGTACGTTGTGCTGTACGTGGTTCTAGGTGGCGTGAACAACATGTGGGGCGCACTGCTGGGCGCCACCGTGATGACGCTGCTGCCCGAGTATTTCCGCGTCCTGGCGGAATGGCGTCCCACCGTGTTTGGCCTGGCCATCCTGCTGATGCTGCTGTTCAGGCCGCAGGGCCTGCTGTCCTTCCGTACCTTGAGCAGCCGCTGGAAGCCGGCGAATGGGGCAAGCGCAATCACCAAGGACGAGCAATGCAAGACAGCCCCATCCTGAGCGTTACCGCGCTGTGCAAGCACTTCGGCGGCGTGCGCGCGTTGGACGGCATCGACCTGCAGGTTCGCCGCGGGGAGGTGCTGGGCATCGTCGGACCAAACGGCGCCGGCAAGACAGCGCTGATCAACACCATCACTGGTTTCTACCGCGCCACCTCCGGCCGCATTGTCCTGAACGGAACGGAGATCACTTCCCTGCCCACGTACCGTATCGGGCGCCTCGGCGTGGGCCGCACCTTTCAGAACATCCGCCTGTTCAAGCGCATGTCGGTGCTGGAGAACGTACTGGTCGCCTACAAAGAGAATGCGACGCACCTGTTCCGCTCCATCTTTCGGTCCGCCTCGAACCGGGTGCAACAGGAGCAGGCGATGGAGTGGCTGGAACTGCTGCAGCTGGCGGACAAGGCAAATCAGCTCGCCTCATCGCTCTCTTACGGCGATGCGCGCCGCCTAGAGATCGCGCGGGCGCTCGCTGGCAACCCGCGGCTGTTGCTGCTCGACGAACCCGCGGCGGGCATGAACGAATCCGAGACAGGGCAACTGATCGACGACATCCACGAGCTGAAGCACAAGGTGGACGCAATACTGCTCGTGGAACACGACATGGACCTGATCCGCAAACTGTCAGATCGGCTGATAGCGATGGACTACGGCAAAAAGATCTCTGAGGGCACGCCAGCCGAGGTGCTGCGCCATCCGGAGGTCCTCAGAGCCTATCTGGGCTCGGATGAATAGGGGCGCGGCCATGCAGAAAACTATCCTCTCCGTCCGCGAACTGTCCGCTAACTACGGCCCCATCCGTGCGCTGCGCGGGGTCTCGCTGCAAGTGCGGGAAGGCGAAACGGTCGCCGTCGTCGGCGCGAACGGTGCGGGCAAGACCAGCCTGATGCGCGCAGTCTCGGGGATATTGCCGCTGTCGGGCGGCAGCGCCAACTTTGACGGTATCGAGATCGGCAAGGCCAAGGCCCATCATTTGGCGCAAAAGGGCATGCTTCATGTCCCGGAAGGCCGCGGCACCCTGCAGACGATGCGCGTCAAGGAGAACCTCCAGTTGGCATGGGAAATCCGGCCGACCGACGTGCCCTTTGCGACGGCGCTCGAAAAAGTGTATGCGCGCTTTCCGCGGCTCGGCGAGCGCAGCGAGCAACTGGCCGGCAACCTCTCGGGCGGTGAACAGCAGATGCTGGCGGTTGCGCGCGCGATTATTAATCGCCCCCGCCTGCTCCTGCTCGACGAGCCCTCCATGGGGTTGTCTCCGCTGCTCACGAGCGAGGTCTTCAAGGCCCTCGCGGAGATCCGCGATGCGGGGGTGTCTATTCTGATCGTTGAACAGAACGTGTCCAAGGCCCTGCAACTGGCACATCGCGCCATGGTATTGACGCACGGGGAAGTTACCCTAGAAGGCTCTGCCCGCGAGATGGCCAAGGATCCGCGCGTAATGGCCAGCTACATGGGCAATGAGGCATGAACGGCAGGTCGTCCGCCGCGCCCGCGGCGCACGCCGCCCGTCTCTTTAACGTGGCGGGCCGCGCTTACGTTGTTACTGGCGCCGCCAGCGGGCTGGGGCTGGCGATCTCGGAGGCCCTGGCAGCCAACGGTGCGAGATTGCTCCTGCTCGATCGCGACGCCGCCCGGCTCGACGAGGTGACATCGCGATTGGGCCCAGGAGCAACCAACGCTGCGGTCGACGTCACGGATGCCCGCAGCTTGCAGCACGCCATCGATAGCTTCGTTGGCGACGACGGCCGCTTAGATGGTTTGTTCGCGAACGCGGGGATCAGCGGTGGCGCCGGTTTCGGCACGGCTGCGGGTGCGGCCACCGGAGGCCTGCAGAACCAGGACGCCAGCGATTGGAACCGGGTGCTCCAGACCAACCTGCTGGGGGTCCTGAATTCCCTCCAGGCAGTGCTCCCGGCCATGAAACGCGAGCGGCGCGGCAGCATCGTTGTCACCGCATCGATCGCCGGCATGCAGGTTGAGCCCTTCGTGTCGTACTCCTATGCCGCAGCCAAGGCGGCCGTCATCCAGTTGATGCGGCAGTCCGCCCTGGAGCTGGCGCCGTTCGGCATCCGGGTCAATGCGATCGCTCCCGGTTATGTCCGCACCCGGATCGGCGGTGGCCGCCTCCATGAGGCCGCAGTGGAGGCTGAGCTGGTCCGCAGGATCCCGCTGGGCCGGCTTGGCGAGCCACACGAGGTCCAAGGCGTCGCGCTGCTTCTGGCTTCCGACGCAGGCAGCTACGTGACGGGCAGCCTCTTTCCAATCGATGGCGGCGCCCTCTTGGGGCCTTCTCCTTCTCTCGCCCATCAAATCGACGCATCCCCATGACACATTCCTGGAACGGCAAGACCGCCATCGTGACCGGAGCGGCCTCGGGCATCGGCGCCGCCACGGCGGATCTGCTGGCGCGTCAAGGCATGAACGTGGTCCTGTCGGACATCCAACCTGAACCGCTGGCGGCCGCGGCTGCCCACCTGCAGGAAAAAGGGCTGCGCGTGGCGCACCGCCAGTGCGACGTTTCAGATCCAGATTCGGTCCAGGCGCTTGCCGATTTTGCCGAGGGCACATTCGGCAACATCCACCTGTCCTTCAACAACGCCGGAGTGGCGATGCACGGAGTGCCGATGCACGAGATGCCGCTGGACGACTGGCGCTGGGTGAGCGAAGTCAACATCCACAGCATCGTGCACGCCATCCACCACATCCTGCCGCGGATGATCCGGCACGGCGAGCCCGCGCTTTTCCTCAACACCGCTTCGATCGGCGGATTGCAAGTCAACCCCAGTTGGATGACCGGCGCGTACTCCATGACCAAGTTCGCCGTCGTGGCCCTCAGCGAGGGGCTGGAGAACGAGCTGAAGTCCACCAACGTGCGGGTAGCCGTGCTGTGTCCGAGCGCGGTGGCCACGAACCTGTCCGACGCGCACACCCGGCCCGAGCGCCTCGGCGGCGCGACCGAACGCCCGCAGCAGGATTTTCTGCGCGAGGCGATCAGCCGCGTGGGCGTTTCGCCGGCGTACGTTGCACGGCGGATCTGGCAGGCCATCCAGGATCAAGAGTTCTACATCCTCACCGATGCTTCCGCCAAACCCATCATCGAAGCCCGCCATCGGCGCATTGAGGAAGCATTGGCGCGCGCTGACGCCTATCGCCGCAGCGAAGGCAACTGAGTTTTATCCACCCGTCATCAACCACTCCAGGAGACAAGACATGCAACACGGAAGAAGAGCAATCATGGGCAGCGCCATTGCCGCGCTGGCCCTCACATTCGGGCAAGGCGCAGTCCAAGCGCAGTCCCAGAAGCCACCGATCAAGCTCGGTCTGATCACACCCCTCACAGGCCCGCTTGCCTCGTACGGGAAGGCCCAGGAGCTGGTGGTGAGGCTCGCCGTGGAGGACGTGAACGCGAAGGGCGGCATCAACGGCAGCCCTCTGCAACTGGACGTTCAGGACTCCTCCACCGACCCCGGCCAGGCCGTGCTGCTGTTCCGCAAGTTTGCGGGCGAAGGATATTTCGGGGTACTGGGTCCGATGACGGGCACCCAGTGGGAGACGGTAAGCCCACTGGCCAACCGCATCCAGATGCCGGCGATTAGCGTCAACGCGATCAAGCCCGGCATTACGATTCGTCCCTGGACAATCCGGCTGCAGCCGGCGGACGACACGCTGATGCCTGAAGGTATCAGGGATTTTCTCAAAGCCTATCCAAAGATCAAGAAGGTTGTGATCATGGCCGACGTGCGCGAGGCCTCCAGCAAGGCGAGCGTCGACGCGTATGCCGCCCTGGCCAAGCAGCACGGGCTGGAAGTGCTGGATACGGTGGAATTTTCCTCGCGCGCGACTGACTTTTCGGCGGTCGCCATCCAGATCAAGAGCCGCAATCCTGATGCCATCCTGAGCGCGGCGTTCCCGGCCCAGGCCATGCTGCTTGCCAAGGATCTGAAGACGCAGGGAGTCGGCGTGCCCGTGCTGAACACCAGCATCCTGTGGACCGGGCCGTTCATCAACAACGTTGGCGACGTCGGCCGCAACTGGCACGTGATCGGTTTCTCGACGAACGATGCCGGGCCGGCGGGCACCGACGCCACGGTCTACAAGGCGCTGGTGGAACGGGCGATGAAGCGCGCAGATGACTCGGTGGGGCTGCCCTTCAACGTAGCGAACTGGGGTGTCTCCTACGACGGGGTCCTGCTGTTCGCAGACATCGCGCGACGCCTGCGCCTGGACGGCACCACAGATGCAGTAAAGGCGCGCGAAGCGATTCGCGATGAGTTCACGAAGCTGAAGACCTTCAGCGGCGCCCACAAGTACACCTTCCGCGACACGGGCGATGCGCACATTCCGACCACAGTGCTGGCGGCGGATGTGGATCGCAAGGTCTGGAAGTACATCGGCAAGTAATGCCCTTGCGGCAGGACCCGGCGACCCAAGAAGCCAGACTCCTGCCGCCAGGCATGCCGGGCTATCCATGTCTTGGGCGTGTGCATTACCAAGCATTACCAAGCATGGTCAAGCTGAACATCGCGTTCACCGGGACCACCAAGATTGCGGCCTGTTGGCGCAGAGCACTTTGAGGCAGACGAAGCCGGTCTCGTATTCCATTCCGACCAGCTGCTCCTGACCACCACACGCGGAAAAATTCGCTAAGTGGTCAAAATTTGCAGGTCTGATTTCATTTCCATTGCGCATTAAACCTAGAAACGGCAGTTGGACGCGCCCGAGTGGGCTGCGATGCGGTGGGCTGGCAAGACGCGACGACGCTGCGGGCTCATGCCCGCGAGGAGGAGCAACGCAGCCAGCGCGCCGCAGCGTGGCTCAATCGGGTGCGTAGCGCTCTCACCCAGCCGGTGAAGGTGGTCGTGAGGAAGAAACTCAATAGCCATGCGGTGTAGCCAGCGGAGGAAAGCGGTCAACTGCCGTTTCTAGGTTAAACCTGAGGCAGTCAAACAGCGCAGTGTTGGACGGGTACTTCGGAGAACAAGAACTGACAGATGCAATTTCATCTGAACAGATTTCGAGTGGGCCGCCATCGGGATGGATAAAGGGCCTTTGAAAATCCTATCCTCC
>JANOUM010000432.1:0-3766 GCA_031416855.1 Rhodoferax sp.
CCGCCCCGACGCCATACTGGGGGTTCTCGAGCTGGCGGTCAAGAAAACCCGGTTCGTCCGCTGGTTTTGCAATCGGTTTGGGTGTCGGCGTCGGCGTCGGCTTGGGCGGAGCGCTGGCGGCGACAGCGACCGGCGGTGCGACCGGCGGTGCGACGGTTGGCTGCGACACGGCCACGGTTGGGGGCGCTGCGGCTGGGGCGCTGGGCGCTGGCGCTGGAACAGCCACTGCCACCGCCACAGAAGCGGGGGCCGGTACTGCCACGGCAGGCGGTTTGGGCGCAGTTGCCGACGCAGCGGTGGACCCTGCCGCTATCGCGTTCAGGTCTTTGATGTTCTTCGCCAGTTCGGCGGTACGTTTGGCGGCGTCCTGTGCGATCTTGTCTTGCGCCACCTTTTCTTCGGCGGCTTTGGCCTGCAACGCACCTTTGGATAGCTTCAACTTGTCGACTGCGGCGACAGCAGCCTTCTTGTCGTCGACCTGCGCCTGCAGCCCGCCGCTGGCTTTGCGGTCTGGCGCTGCAACCGGCACACTGGGCGCATTGGATGCAAGTTTGCCCCTGAAGTCGTTGAAATCGCGGCTTTGGGCAATCACGGTCTGCGCCGCTTCGCCGACAGGCATGGCCCGGGCCTGTTCTTCGGTTGGAATCGTCAACACGGATCCGGCCTTCAAGCGATTCAGGTTGCCTCCGACGAAGGCGTCGGCATTGTTGCGCAGCAAGGCCACAAGCATCTGGTCGAGCGAGACTTGGGCGGGCTTGATCGCTGCGGCAATGCGGCTGGCAGTGTCGCCGGCCTTCACCGTGACCCTGTTGTCACCCGCACTTCGGGCGGCCGGTGCGGGGGTGGCTGCAGGAGCAACCGCCGGATTGCGTGGTGTTGCCACAGCCGCCGGCCGCGCAGGGGTTGGTGCCACTGAAACCGCCGGCGCTTGCACCACCGGCGCCGGATTTGCCGCCGGCTGGGGCGCGGTCGCGACCGATGGTCGCAGGCTCGGTGGGTCCAACAGCATCGTGTAGTCGCGCACGATCCGACCGCTGGCCCAACTTGCTTCCAGTATCAGGTCGACAAATGGCTCTGTCACGATCCGGTCACTGGTCAGGCGAATGAAGGCCCGTCCGTCGGCACGACGCTGTAGCGAAATTTGAGCCCCAGCCAGCACCGGGTTGTAATCAAGGCCAGCGGCCCGAAAAGCTTCTGGCAACGCGACCGAGGCCTTGAGGCTCGAGGCCTCTTCGGCGTTGATATCGGGAATGTCGATTTCCGCGCGCAGTGGTTCGCCCAAGGCCGATTGAACGGAGATCCGGCCCAGCGCCAGCGCGCTCGCATTCGACCCGGACAGCCCGAATACGGCTGCCACCAGCGAAGCTACGGCGGTCTTGCGCCAGCGAAGTGACATAGATATCAATTTAGTAGCCTCCGATGCTCGGGCAGCCCACAACCGATGCAAATCCAATGCAAATGCAATGCAAATCGGGGGGGCAGGCGCCGCGACACTCTAACCTTGAAAAGTACCATAACATCAATGTCTTAGGCTGACAAGCTGAGAAGTTGCTGAACCCAGCCCGGTACATCGGCGCACCGGCGTCTCGGGCTCCTGATGTTGTCAAACGGCAACGGCCGGCCGAGGCCTTGGCCGGATGGTGGCTGCTCCCGCCGTCGCACCGGTCAGCCCTCCAGCAAGATGCGCAACATGCGTCGCAGCGGCTCCGCCGCTCCCCACAACAACTGGTCGCCGATGGTGAATGCTCCCAAATACTCGGGCCCCATGGCGAGTTTGCGGATTCGACCCACAGGTATGTGCAGGGTACCGGTGACCGCGACAGGCGTCAGCCGCGCGAGACTTGCCTCGCGGTTGTTCGGAACCACCGTAACCCAGGGGTTGTCTGCCGCGATCATTGCCTCGATGTCGCGCGTAGGGACATCCTTCTTCAGCTTGAAAGTCAATGCCTGGCTGTGACAACGCATCGCTCCGACACGAACGCAAAACCCATCGACCGGTACCGCCGGCGTGCCAAACCCGTCACCCTGTCCAAGGATCTTGTTGGTTTCGGCACCGGCTTTCCATTCTTCCCGGCTGACCCCGTTGCCGAGGTCCTGGTCGATCCAGGGGATCAGGTTGCCGCCCAGCGGAACGCCAAAATTGGACGTCTCGCCGGTCGACATGGATTGTTGGCGGGCAAGCAACTTGCGGTCGATCTCGAGAATGGCCGATTGCGGATCATCCAGGAGGACGCGGACTTCCGCGTTGAGTGTGCCGAACTGCGTCAGCAACTCGCGCATGTGCTGGGCACCTCCACCCGACGCCGCCTGGTAGGTCATGCTGGTCATCCATTCGACCAAGCCTGCCTTGTAAAGCGCTCCGACTCCCATCAACATGCAACTGACGGTGCAGTTCCCGCCAATCCAGTTGCGGTTTCCTTTGCCAAGTGCGTTCCGGATAACCGGCATATTCACCGGATCCAGGACGATGACTGCGTCTGGTTGCATGCGCAGCGTGGACGCGGCGTCAATCCAATGCCCGTTCCAGCCAGCAGCACGCAGCCTGGGGAAAACGTCGCTGGTGTAGTCGCCGCCCTGGGCCGTGATGATGATGTCGCACTTTTTCAGCGCGTCGATGTTGCGTGCATCTTGCAGGGTTGCGCCAGCACCCGCGACAGAGGGGGCGGCACCGCCTGCATTGGACGTTGAAAAGAACACCGGCTCGATTAGTCCGAAGTCACCTTCGGTGCGCATGCGGTCCATCAGGACGGAACCCACCATGCCGCGCCATCCGACCATCCCTACTACGTTGCCCGTCTTCATTGCAGAACCCCTTTGAAATTTGAAATGAACAGAATTTCAGATTCCCGACTCGTCTGGCCGGGTGGGGCGCGACGAACCAGGCTGTATCAGCCCGTAATGGTTGCCGACTTGGTGCAGAGGCCGCAGCCGATGCCGTGCGGAACCATCGCGCGGTTCGGTGCTCGGGGCATCCAGGGCAGGATTCGGGCCATGAACAAATTCTAGTGCAGCGAAACCTGCAGAGCCTTCACGACCGCATCACCCATCTGCGTGGTACTGACCAGGGTAGTGTTTTCGCTGTGTATGTCGGCTGTGCGCAGGCCCTGGGACAGGACGGACTTGACCGCTGCCTCGATGAGGTCCGCAGCTGGCGCCTGATTGAGGCTGAACCGAAGCATCATGGCAGCGCTCAGGATTGTGGCCAGAGGGTTGGCAATGCCTTTGCCGGCTATGTCCGGGGCGCTTCCATGGCTGGGCTCGTACAAGCCCTGGTTGCGGGCATTGAGGCTGGCCGACGGCAACATGCCAATCGAGCCGGTCAACATGGCTGCCTCGTCGCTGAGGATGTCGCCGAACATGTTTCCCGTGACGATGACATCGAACTTCTTGGGTGCGCGCACCAGTTGCATGGCTGCGTTGTCCACATACATATGATCCAGTTGAACATCCGGGTACTGGCTCGAGACCTCTGTGACAACGTCCTTCCAGAACTGGAAGGTCTCGAGAACGTTGGCCTTGTCCACGCTGGTTACCCGTTGACTGCGTTTGCGCGCCGCCTGGAACGCGACGTGCGCAATACGTTCAATCTCCGGGCGCGAGTAGCGCATGGTGTCGAAGGCTTCCTCGCTGCCCGGGAAATGGCCGTCTACCGCCGTTCTGCGTCCCCTTGGCTGGCCGAAATAGATGTCGCCTGTGAGTTCCCGGATGATCAGGATGTCCAGCCCGGCAATCAGTTCCGGCTTGAGGCTGGACGCGCCAACCAATT
>JANOUM010000433.1:0-2504 GCA_031416855.1 Rhodoferax sp.
TCTGCCCACAGGCTGGCGCGCGCCGCTTTGGCCCTGGCGCCGGCACGGCACTTTTCGCTCAGCACGGCCCGGAACGCCGGCGCACCCGATCTGCCTGCCAGCACCCCCTGGGCCGAGGCCCCGCCGCTGCGCATTCATCCCCGGCTGCGCGAGTACGGCGAAGCCGCGCCGCGCGGTGCCCTGCCGCGCGTGCAGACACGCGACGCCGAGCGCCGCCTGCTGGCCCTGCAGCTCCACCAAGAACACGCCCAGATCGACGCGGCCCGCGCCCGACTGGCCACGGGACGCCCAACCCGGTTGTCGGACCTGCAGGTACTCGATCCGCATGCGTTTGAATTGTTCCTCGGACTTCTGGGCGAAGCACTCACCGCGCAGCGTGATCCCGATGACGCAGTCGACCTGCACAGTGGCGACGGCCTCCTGCGCATCGCGCTGCAGCCACTGGCCGCCGGTACCCGCGCCGCCATCACCACGCCGGCCGGGGTGTTTTCCGGCCGGGACCACCTGATCACCATCACCCGCGTCGACCATGCCGCATGACATGCTGGACTTCTTCCCCCCCGACGGCCACGCGAAAGGGTCCGCTGCGCCCGGGCCGTCACCGGACGCAGCTAACCCGAGGCGGGCACCGGCCAGCGACAGCCGCAGCATCGGCCGCCAACAGGCGCAGCACCGCGACGACGAACGCTGCCAAGCGCTGCGCGCCTTGCTGATGACCCCCCTGATGACCCCGGCCCACGCTTCGTTCGGTGCTGTGCGCCGCCACGCGGACGAACTGCGCGCCTGGTTTGCCCGTGAAACCGGCTGGGCGCTGCATATCGAGCGCGACTGCGCACGCCTGTACAAACGTCCGGCCAACCTGCATGACACGCACCGGGGCCTGCCCGGCTACGAACGTCGGCGCTACGTGTTGCTGAGCCTGGCCTGCGCGGTGCTGGAGCGCGCAGACCCCCAGATCACATTGCGCGTGCTGGGTGACCGTCTGTTGGTGTTGGCCACCGAGCCCGGCCTGGCCGCGCGCGACTTCAGCTTCACGCTGGTCGCGGTGCATGAGCGGCGCGAGCTGGTCGCGGTGTGCCGTACCCTGCTGGAGCTGGGCGTGCTGCAACGTGTCGCCGGCGACGAGGAGGGTTTCGTGCGTGCAACCGGTGGCGCCGCGGAAGGCACCGACGCCTTGTACGACGTACAGCGCCGCGTATTGGCAGGCGTTCTGGCGGCGGTTCGCGGGCCATCGACCTGGCCCGTGGAGACTGCCCCCGTGACACTCGATGAACGCCTGGACGCACTGGTCGCAGAGCACCCGGTGGACAGCGAGGAAGGCCGCCGCACGGCTCTGCGCCACCACCTTGCGCGCCGCCTGCTGGACGATCCGGTGGTCTACCTGGACGGGCTCGATGGCGAGCTTCGCGCCTACCTGGCCAACCAGCGAGGCCCGATGGCCAGCCGCCTGTGCGAGGCTGCCGGGCTGGTCGCGGAACAACGCGCCGAGGGTGTCGCCCTGGTGGACGAGGACGGCGGCCTGACCGACGTCGCCATGCCGGCCGAAGGCACCGATGCGCACGTGACGCTGCTGGTGGCGGAGTTTCTCGCCGGTCGCCAGCGTTCTGTCCCGGCCGCGCCGGGCAGTACCGACACCACCGGCCTGGACGATGTGGTGGCCTTTCTGGCCGGGGCCAGGGCTCGGTATGGCAGCTACTGGCGCAAGTCGGCTCGCGAGCCCGGCTCCGAGCATGAACTGGCCCAGATCGCACTGGAACGCCTGGAAAAACTGCATCTCGTTGCCCGCCACGACGGTCGCGTCATGCCGCTGCCGGCCCTGTGCCGCTTCTCGATCGCCGAGGCCGACATCCGCGGGTCGACCAGCTCGCCCCAGTCGTCCTTGTTCGACGCCGCATGATGGACAAGCAGCCTCCCGTCCTTCCCGTGCCGGCGCTGGCACGCTGGCAGCCGATGCGGCTTGGCCTGGTCGAACTGTTTCACTACGACAGCGAGGAATTCTGGTTCCGCGACGGCCACCTGCTGCTGCGCGGCAACAACGGCACCGGCAAATCCAAGGTGCTGTCGCTGACCCTGCCCTTCCTGTTTGACGCCCAGCTCAAATCCTCGCGCATCGAACCCGATGGCGATGGGGCCAAGAAGATGACCTGGAACCTGCTGCTTGGGCGCCACGACCGGCGCATGGGCTACACCTGGATCGAATTCGGCCGCCTCGACGCCGATGGCACGGCGCGTTACCTCACACTCGGTTGCGGTCTGTCAGCCGCGGCGGCGCGCCCCCAGGTGGACAGCTGGTTTTTCGTGCTGGAGGAGCAACGCATCGGGCAGGACCTCTGGCTGATGAGCCCAGCCAAGGTTGTGCTCACACGCGAACGCCTGCGCGAGACGCTCCAGGGCCATCCGGGCCAGGTGTTCGACACCGCCACCGCCTACCGCCGGGCAGTGGACGAACGCCTGTTCCAGCTCGGCCCGGTGCGTTATGCCGCCTTGATGGATACGCTGGTCCA
>JANOUM010000434.1:0-3409 GCA_031416855.1 Rhodoferax sp.
GATCGACGGCAAGAAACTGGTGCTGGTATCGATCCTGCGCGCCGGCAACGGCATCCTGGACGGAATGCTCACGGTGGTGCCAGGTGCACGGGTGGGCCACATCGGCCTGTACCGCGACCCCAAGACGCTGGAAGCGGTCGAATACTATTTCAAGATGCCGCATGACATGCAGGAGCGCGACGTGGTGGTGGTCGACCCGATGCTGGCCACCGGCAATTCGGCGGTGGCTGCGATCGAGCGGGTCAAGGCCCTCAAACCCAAATCAGTGAAGTTCATGTGCCTGCTGACCTGCCCCGAAGGCGTGCGGACCTTGCACAAGGCGCACCCGGACGTGGCCATCTACACCGCAGCCGTCGACCGGCAACTCAATGACCACGGCTACATCCTGCCGGGGCTGGGCGATGCGGGCGACCGGATTTTCGGGACGCAGTGAGACTGCAGGCTGCGCGCCCGTGTCGGCCGACCTCAGGGCGCAGCGACCGCCAGCGGTTTGGCCTGCTGCCAGGTGGCCAACACCTGGTGCGCGGTTTTGCGCGCATCGGCCAGTTGCACATCGTGGTCCGGCCGCTTGGCCGTCAGTTCGATCACATAACCGTTCGGATCGCGGAAGTAGATCGAATCGATGAAGCCGTGGTCGGCAACGCCCCGGGTGTCGATGCCGGCGGCCTTGCCTTTGGCCAGCATCCGGTGCAGGTCCTCGGACTGCACCTCGAGCGCAATATGCAGGTCGAAATCGTGCTGTTCCTTGAAATCGAACGGACGCCCCGGGTCTTCGAAGAAGGCCAGACAGGAGCCGTCGTCCATCTCGTAGAACGAATGCAGCGTGCTCGTCGCACGCCCGCTCTTGGTCTGCGAGATCGGAAACGCGTTCACCAGTGGCAGACCCAGAAAGTCTTCGTAGAACCGGCGCGTCTGTTCCGAATCGCGGCAGCGGTAGGCATTGTGATGCAGTCCCTTGAGCATGGCGGCGGCTCCTGGTGGATGGATTAGAGTGGGTCGAACGGCTGGTCCTTGACGGACGCGGCAAACCCGTCGAAGACCTGGTTGACAGCGCCCCAGTTCGGCAGCCGCTTCATGTTGGCCATCCAGCGCTGGACGTTCGGGTAGGGCGAAAAATCGCAACGGATGATCTCACCCAGGGTCAGCAGGCCGATGCCGAAATAGTCGGCGATGGTGATCTGGTCACCACACAGGTAGCCCTGCCTGGGGCCGATCCAATGGTCATTGAGCACCGTCAGCCAGCCCTTGGCGCGCTCCTTGCCCCACTCGATGGTGGCCTTCTGCGCCTCGTCGCTGCGGCGCTTGTGGTGCGGGAAGATCTGCGGGTAGACCAGGCCGTAACCGTAGTCGCGGTAGAAGTTGGTGTTGAACCAGTCCATCATCTCGTTGACCTTGGCGCGTTGCTTCAGGTCCTTGGGATAGGACGGCAGGTCGAACTTGTCGGCCAGGTATTTGAGAATCGCCGAACTTTCGGTCAGGCGGAAATCGCCATCCTCGAGCACCGGCACCAGGCGGTTCGGGTTGACGGCGGTAAACGGCTCCTGGTAATGCTCGCCGGTCATCAGGTCCACCATCTGCTCTTCGAGCGGGATCTTGCTTTCGGCGGCAAAAAGCCGCACTGGGCGGCTGGTCATCGATACGGGGTGCATGTAGAGCTTCATGTTTTTCTCCGGAATCCAGTTGATGATGTGACTGCCGCAACCGGACGCCCGCCGACCCGCAGTGCCTGCGATGCTATGGCAAAGCGCCCACCCTGTCACGCACGGGGCCTTGCCGGTTGGGGCCCGTTGTTGATGGGCTGTCAGGCGCCTGCCGCCTGGCTGGCTGCCACAGCGGCGCGCCAGAGCGCAGCCGGCAGCTGCGCCCCGTGATCGGCGATGCGGGTGCGGTTGGAGGCTCGGCGGTCGCCCGGCAGGCGCACCCCTGCCAGGCCCGCCATCTGCTGGAAGAATTGTTCCGAATGGGGCTGCCAACCCGCAGCGTCGCCAAATCGTGCGGGGTCGAGCGCCAGCAACAACACGCCGCCCAGCGGCGGCCCGCCGTCATGGTTGTCGCGCGCGCCCGCCTCGACGCTGAACGGCTGGCCGATCAAACCAGCTGCCAGCAACTCCACCATCAGCGCCAGCGCCGACCCCTTGTGGCCGCCGAAGGGCAATTGCGCGCCTTGCAGGATGCGGCCCGGATCGGTCGTCGGCAAACCATCGGGGCCGATGCCGGCGCCGGGCGGTACGTCATGGCCGTCGCGCGCCGCAATCTGGATGTCGCCACGTGCCATCGCCGCCGACGCCTGGTCGAAGACCATGCTGCCGCCGTCCGGGCGTGGCCAGCCGAACGCCATCGGGTTGGTACCGAAAAAGGGTTCACGTCCGCCGGCCGGCGCGACCACCGGCATGTAGGCGGTAAAACACATCGCCACCAGGCCGTCCTGGACCAGGTCCTCGATGTCGACCCACAGCGCCGAAAAATGGTGTACGTTGACGACCGCCGCTGCCGCCAGGCCCTGTGTGCGGGCCAGCGGCCCGATGGACTGGCGCGCCTGTTGCATCGCCAGCGGGGCAAAACCGCCATGCCCGTCCACCCGCACCACCGAGGGTGCCAGGGATACAACGCCTGGCCGTGCATGGCCGTCCACCTTGCCGCTATGCAGCGAGGCCAGGTAGCCTGGCAGGCGAAACAAGCCATGCGATGCCGCACCATCGCGTTCCGCGCGTGACATCACGCCGGCGACCGCCTGCGCGTTGTCCCGGTCGCACCCGGCGCGCTCGAGAGCGTCGCGGGCCACACGGTGGATCTGCGCGACCGGTACGCAAACGAGGTCTGGCTGGTTCATCGTCATTTGGTGGGGTAGGGGATGGCTTGGTGGTGGTCTGTGGCGCGCAACACCGTTCGGAGCACCATGTCGACGAGCAGCTTTTCGGCGGCGGCAAAATCCTGCTCCTCCAGTTGCGGCTTGCCAAGCACCAGGCATATCTGGCTGGCGAAGTCGGCATAAGCCTGCGTGGACGCCCACAACACCACCATCAGGTGGGCCGCATCGACTGGTCGGCATACGCCCTGTTCGGCCCAGCGGTTGAACACCGCGATGTCGGCTTGCAGCGCGGGCAGCACCCGATCGCGGATCTCCTGGGCAAATAACGGTGCCCCGGCGATGACCTCGTTGGCATAGACACGCGAGTCGTATGGATGCTCACGCGAGAAACGCAGTTTGCCTGCGATGTATTTGCGCAGTGCCATTTCGGGATCGTCGGCGTGGTGCGTGATCGCCTCCATATAGGACAACCACACATCGAGCACACCGTGCAGGACGCGGCGGTACAGTCCTTCCTTGCTCGCAAAGTAGTACAGCAGGTTCTGCTTCGCGGTGCCGGCCTCGCGCGCGATGTGGTCGAGCGAGACACCGCCATAACCG
>JANOUM010000435.1:0-8988 GCA_031416855.1 Rhodoferax sp.
GCATGTTCGACGATGAAGAAGCGCCGCACGTTGCGCAACACCATCAGGATGTGCTGGTCCACCGTGTAGACGTGGAACAGGTCGTGCTGCATCTGGCCCACGATGCGCCGGAACACCCACAGGTAGCGTCCGAGCACCGAGGTCTGGTTCATCAGGCGCATGGCATGGGTGATGCCGTCGTGCTGCATGATGATCTGGCGGAACGTGGCGCGGTTGACCGGGTCGCTGCGGAACTTGCCGTCCATCACGCCCCGGGCGTTGTACAGCGCGCGCAGGGTGCGGCTCGACAGGCCCTTGATGCCGGGGGTGGTCTGGTTGAGCAGGAAAGTTTCCAGGATCGCCTGTGGATGGCGCAGGTACAGGTCGTCGCTGGCCACGTCGATCATGCCGGCCCGGTCGTTGAAGCGCTCGTTGATCGCCCGCGGCTCCTGCTTGCTCGGGTACAGCCAGTCCTCCAGGTTGAGCAGCAGGATCTGGTTGAGCTGGGACACCGCCTTGGCAGCCCAGTAGTAGCGCCGCATCAGCGCTTCGCTGGCGCGCGCGGCGGTGTTCGTGGATACGTAGCCGAAGGATTCCGCGACGGCGGTCTGCAGATCGAACACCAGCCGGTCTTCGCGCCGGTCGGCCAGCAGGTGCAGCCGCAGCCGGATCACGCGCAGCAGGGCTTCGTTGCGCTTGACCTGCTTGGCCTCGAAGGCGGTCAGCAGGCCCTTGCGCGCGAGTTCGTCCCAGTTGCGGCCCAGGCCGGCCGCCTTGGCCACCCACAACACCACCTGCAGGTCGCGCAGCCCGCCGGGGGACTCCTTGCAGTTGGGTTCCAGCGCGTACGGTGTTTCTTCGAACTTGCTGTGGCGCTGGCGCATCTCGAGCGTCTTGGCGACAAAGAAGGCGCGCGGGTCCATCGCCAGGCGCAGGTGTTCGCGCATGCGCCCGAACAGGCGCGAGTCGCCGGTGATCAGGCGCGACTCGAGCATCGCGGTCTGGACCGTCACGTCCTTGGCGGCTTCGGCCAGGCACTGCACAACCGTGCGCACGCTGGAGCCGATCTCCAGGCCGCTGTCCCAGCAGCTGCCAATGAAGGCTTCTATCCGCGCCTTGAGCTGCGGGTCGGCGTCCGGATCCTGTTTATCCGGCAACAGCACCAGCACATCGACATCCGAATGCGGAAACAGTTCGCCGCGCCCGTAGCCACCCACGGCCACGAGCGCATACTGTCCCGCCAGGCCGGCCTGCTCCCACAGGATATGGAGCGTGCCGTCAGTCAGTGACGCCAGGCGGTGCAACGCGCTGATCACACCGCGTGTGGACGCGCCCCCGGTCGCCATGGCGGCCTGCAGCGACTTCTTGTCGCGGCGGTAGTTGTCGCGCAACTCCTGCGTGCTCAGCATGGGCGATGCCGGGGCTCGGGCGCGCAGCCGCCGGGCGGCTCAGCCTGCGGCCACAAATTCGGGCGTGGGCGGGCTGCCCGCCGACAGGGTTAGCACTTCGTAGCCGGATTCGGTCACCAGCACCGTGTGTTCCCACTGGGCCGACAGGGAGTGGTCCTTGGTGACGATGGTCCAGCCGTCCTTTTCCGGGCCGTCCTTGATGTCCTTGCGACCGGCGTTGATCATGGGCTCGATGGTGAAGGTCATGCCGGGTTTGAGTTCTTCCAGCGAGCCGGGTTTTCCATAGTGCAGCACCTGGGGCTCCTCGTGGAACACGCGCCCGATGCCATGGCCGCAGAACTCGCGCACCACGCTGAAACCATGGCCTTCGGCGAACTTCTGGATCGCCCAGCCGACATCGCCCAGCCGGGCGCCGGGCCGGACCATCCGGATGCCGTGCCACATCGCATCGTAGGTGAGACTGCACAGCCGCCGCGCGGCGATGGAGGTCTCGCCGACGATGAACATGCGGCTGGTGTCGCCGTGCCAGCCGTCCTTGATGACGGTGATGTCGATGTTGACGATATCGCCGCGCTTGAGCGGCTTGTCGTTGGGGATGCCGTGGCAGACCTGGTGGTTGACCGAGGTGCAGATCGATTTCGGGTAGGGGGTATTGCCGCCGCCACGGTAGTTCAGCGGGGCCGGGATGGCCTGCTGGACGCCGGTGATGTAGTCATGGGCCAGCTTGTCGAGGGCGTTGGTGGTGACGCCGGGCAGCACCTGGGGCGTGAGGAAATCCAGGACTTGCGAGGCCAGACGGCCGGCCAGGCGCATCCCGGCGATGCCATCGGCGTCTTTGTACGTAATTGTCATGCATCAATTATCCCATCGGGCACCGTTAAAATGCGCGCAACCGCCGGATCCTCGGACGCGCTGCCGGGCGGCCTTCGGTTTCGCCCCCATTGCCGCCACGTTGTCAGGCCCTCCTTGTGACCCCCACCACCCACTTTTTCCCCGGCTCCAACGCCCTGGGCCAGTTCCGCGCCCGTCATTTGCTACCCGCCGCGCAGACCGTCCACCCGAAGATCGTGGGGCTGGCGGCCCGGTTTGTGCATGTGGTCCACGCGGCTGCCGACCTGTCGCAGCCGGCGCAGGCGCAGCTGGCAGCGCTGCTCACCTATGGCGATCCGTACGACGGGCCCGGGGACGGTGCACTCGTGGTGGTGACGCCGCGGCTGGGTACGGTGTCACCGTGGGCATCCAAGGCGACCGACATCGCACATAACTGCGGTCTCGCTGTACACCGCATCGAACGCATCACCGAATACCGCATCACGCTCAGGGCCGGTCTGCTGAGCAAGACACCGGAACTGGAGCCCGGTCAGCTGCAGGCCGTGGGCGATCTGCTGCACGACCGCATGACCGAAAGTGTTGTATTCGCCCGCGGGCATGCCGCCCGGCTGTTCGACGCGATGCAGGCGGCGCCACTGGCGCGTGTCGACGTGCTCGGTGGCGGCAAGTCTGCGCTGCAGCAGGCCAATGCCGCGTTTGGCCTGGCCCTGGCCGATGACGAGATGGATTACCTGGTCGAGGCATTCACCCGGCTGCAGCGCAACCCCACCGATGTCGAATTGATGATGTTCGCCCAGGCCAACAGCGAGCATTGCCGGCACAAGATCTTCAACGCGAGCTTCACCATCGATGGTGTGGACCAGGCGCATTCGCTGTTTGGCATGATCCGCAACACGCACCAGTTGCACCCCCGGCACATGGTGGTGGCCTATTCGGACAATGCTTCGGTGATGGAGGGTGGCGAGGTCGAGCGTTTTGTGGCCCGTGTCGCCGCCGACGGTGACGGCACGCCGCGTTACGAGCGCCAGCCAGTACACCAGCATGTGCTGATGAAAGTCGAGACACACAACCACCCGACGGCGATTTCGCCGTTTGCGGGCGCGTCCACCGGGGCCGGCGGCGAGATCCGCGACGAGGGCGCGACCGGTCGCGGGTCCCGCCCCAAGGCCGGGCTGACCGGGTTCACGGTATCCAAGCTCCAATTCGATGGCACCACCGGTTACGGCCGCCCGGACCACATCGCCAGCGCGCTGCAGATCATGACTGAAGGGCCCCTGGGCGCGGCTGCGTTCAACAATGAATTCGGCCGGCCCAATCTGGTGGGCTATTTCCGCGAATACGAACAGTCGGTCGAGTCCGACATCGACACCGTGCAACGCGGTTACCACAAGCCGATCATGATCGCCGGCGGCGTGGGCAGCATCGACGCCGGACTCACGCACAAGATCCCGTTCGCCGCGGGCAGCCTGTTGGTGCAGCTCGGCGGGCCGGGCATGCGCATCGGCATGGGAGGCAGTGCGGCCAGTTCGATGGCCACCGGCGCAAATTCGGCAGCGCTGGATTACGATTCGGTACAGCGCGGCAACCCGGAAATGCAGCGTCGCGCGCAAGAGGTGATCAACCATTGCTGGGCGCTGCAGGGCGGCAACCCGATCCTGGCGATCCACGATGTCGGTGCCGGCGGCCTGTCCAACGCGTTTCCGGAACTCACCAACGACGCCGGGCGCGGCGCGCGCTTCGACCTGCGCGCGGTGCCACTGGAAGAAAGCGGCATGGCGCCGATGGAGATCTGGTGCAACGAGAGCCAGGAGCGTTACGTGCTGGCTATCGCGCCGCAATCGCTGGCCCTCTGGCAGGCCTTGTGCGAACGCGAGCGCTGCCCGTTCGCGGTGGTGGGTACCGCCACGGCCGAGCGCCAGCTCACCGTGGTCGATGCCGGCACCGAGCCGCCGGTGGACATTCCGATGGACGTCTTGTTGGGCAAGCCGCCCCGCATGCACCGCGACGTGCAGCGCGTCACGCGGCGTTTCAAGCCGCTGGATCTCGCTGGCGTCACGCTGCAGCAGGCCGCAATCGCGGTGCTGGCGCATCCCACGGTGGCGTCCAAACGTTTCTTGATCACCATCGGTGACCGCACGGTCGGGGGCCTGACCCACCGCGACCAGATGGTCGGCCCGTGGCAGGTGCCCGTGGCTGACTGTGCCGTCACGCTGGCCGATTTCGCCGGTTTCCAGGGCGAGGCCATGGCCATGGGCGAACGCACGCCGCTGGCCGGGATCGACGCGCCGGCCTCGGGCCGCATGGCGGTGGCCGAGGCGATCACCAACCTGCTTGCCGCACCGATCGAACTGGCGCGCGTCAAGTTGTCGGCCAACTGGATGGCCGCCTGCGGCGAACCGGGTGAAGACGCGGCCCTGTTCGATACCGTGCGCGCGGTCGGCATGGAGTTGTGTCCGGCGCTCGGGATCGCGATCCCGGTGGGCAAGGATTCGCTGTCCATGCGCACCCAGTGGCGCGCGGTCGAGGGCGGTACGCCGCGCACGGTGACAGCCCCGGTTTCGCTGATCGTCAGCGCCTTCGCCACCCTGGCAGATGTGCGTGGCACGCTGACGCCACAACTCGATGCCACCGAGGCCGACACCACCCTGGTGCTGGTCGACCTGGGGCGTGGCCGCAACCGCCTGGCCGGCAGCATCCTGGCGCAGACGCTGGACCAGGTCGGCGACACGGTGCCGGACCTCGACCACCCGCAGGATCTGGTGCGGCTCGTGGCCGCGGTGAATGCGCTGCGCGCGCAAGGCCTGATCCTGGCCTACCACGACCGCAGCGACGGTGGCCTGTTCGCGAGCGCGTGCGAGATGGCCTTCGCAGGCCACGTCGGTGTGGCCCTCAATGTCGACATGCTGGTGACCGAGGGCGACGGCATCTCCGACAGCCGGGCCGAAGTGGGCGACAGCAAGAACTGGGCGACCCAGGTGCAGGCGCGGCGTGACGAGTTGACGATCAGGGCGCTGTTCAACGAGGAACTCGGCGTGCTGTTGCAGGTCCGCACGGCCCAGCGCAACACGGTGATGCGAGTGCTGCGCGAACATGGCCTGAGCAAACACAGCCATGCGGTCGGCAAGACCCGCCCGGCCAGCTCCTCCATGCCGTCGGGCGTGGGTGAACTGCAGGTCTGGCGTGATGCGCGCCTGGTCTTTGCGGCGCCCTTGCAAGACCTGCACCAGGTCTGGGACGCCGTGAGCTGGAAGATCAGCCAGCGGCGCGACAACCCGGCCTGCGCTGACGCCGAACACGCCGCCGCAGGCCACCCGCACGACCCGGGCCTGCATCTGCACCTGGCATTCACGCCCGGCGCCGTGCTGGTTGCGCCGGCCCTGGCCCTGACGCGCCCGCGCGTGGCAGTGTTGCGCGAGCAGGGGGTGAATTCCCATGTGGAAATGGCCTACGCGTTCACCCAGGCCGGTTTCGACGCCTTCGACGTGCATATGAGCGACCTGCACGCCGGGCGTACCAGTCTGGCCGAGTACCAGGGCCTGGTGGCCTGCGGCGGTTTCAGTTATGGCGACACGCTGGGCGCCGGCATCGGCTGGGCCCGCTCGATCACTTTCCATTCCGAACTGTCCGACCAGTTCCAGGCCTTCTTCGGTCGCTCCGACAGCTTCGGCCTGGGGGTGTGCAACGGCTGCCAGATGTTCGCCGAACTGGCCGACATCATCCCGGGGGCGCAGGACTGGCCGCGCTTCACGACCAACCTGAGTGAACGTTTCGAAGCCCGGCTGTCGATGGTTGAGGTGCTGGAGTCGCCTTCCATCTTTTTGCGCGGCATGGCGGGCAGCCGCCTGCCGATTGCAGTGGCGCACGGCGAGGGGTTTGCCAACTTCCGCTACCGGGGCAACGCAGCCAGGGCCATCGCCGCGATGCGGTTCACCGACAACCAGGGCCGGGCCACCGAAGCCTATCCGTTCAACCCCAATGGCAGCCCGGGCGGATTGACCGGCGTCACCACGGCGGACGGCCGCTTCACAGCCCTGATGCCGCACCCCGAACGTGTGTGTCGCAACATCCAGATGAGCTGGACCGACCAACCGTTGGACCAGCCGAGCGCCTGGACGCAGTTGTGGCACAACGCGCGGAAGTGGGTCGGGTGATGGGCGGAGCGACGCGCTGGCTACTTCCTGCAGGCACTGACACGGACTACGCGCGCGACGGCGCGGTGCTGCTGCGCGGTGTGTTGACCGCGCTCGAAGTCCAGCGTCTCGCCGAAGGCATCGAGCACAACCTGGCACACCCCGGTGCGCTGGCCATGGTGGCCAGCCAACCCGACGACCCGGGCCGTTTCGTCGAGGACTTTTGCACCTGGCAGGACAACCCGGCCTACCGCGAGATCCTGCTCGGCTCCGCCTTGCCCCAGGTGGCGGCGCAATTGATGCACAGCCAGACCGTGCGCCTGTACCACGACCACCTGCTGGTCAAGGAGGCTGGCACCCGCCAGCCCACGCCCTGGCACCAGGACCAGCCCTATTACAACGTCAGCGGGCGCCAGAACGTGAGTTTCTGGATTCCCGTCGACCCGGTGCCGCTGGCCAGCACCCTGCGCTTTGTGGCCGGCTCGCATGCCGGCACCTGGTACATGCCACGCACTTTCCGCGACCAGCGGGCGAAGTGGTTCGCCGAAGGATCGCTGGCCGAGTTGCCTGACATCGATGCGCAGCCGCAGCAGTTCCGCCAGCTGGGCTGGGCGCTGGAGCCGGGCGACGCGGTGGCCTTTCACATGCTGGCGCTGCATGCCAGCAGCGGCACCGGGCCGGGCCTGCGCCGGCGCGTATTCTCCGCGCGCTACCTCGGCGACGATGTGCGCCATGCGGTGCGTGGCTGGCGCACGTCGCCGCCGTTCCCCGGGCTGGAGCAGCGCCTGCCCGACGGCGCGTTGATGCACGATGCGCTGTTCCCGCTGGTGTGGGACGCCGGCGCTGCCGATGCCACATGACCGCGTGGCCGTCCTGACCGGCATCGCCTGCATGGTGCTGGCGACGGCCTGCTTTGCGGTGCTCGACACGACTGTCAAGTACATCGCCAGCACGGTGTCGTTGTTGATGGCGGTCACAGTCCGCTACCTGGTGCAGGCGCTGTTGTCGACGGCGGTGCTGGTGCCCTTGCATGGCGCCAGTTTGCTGCGCATCAGGTATCCGCACCTGCAACTCCTGCGAGCCCTGGTATTCGTGGCGACAACCCTGCTGGCCATGCTGGCCCTGCTCCGGATGCCGGTGGGTGAATTCGCCGCCATGATGATGGTCACGCCGATCCTGGTCACCGTGCTGTCGGTCACGGTAATGAAGGAAAAAGTGTCCGTCCTGCACTGGCTGTGCCTGGTCGGCGGCATGGTCGGTACGCTGGTGATCCTTCGCCCCGGTTCCCACCTGGGTCTTGGTTGGTGGGCGCTGATCCCGCTGGCCTGCATCGCCTGCGGCACGGCATTCCAGCTGCTCTCCGGCCATCTGGGCCAGCATGAGAATGCCGCCACGACGCACCTGTGCACCGTGTGGATCGCCGCCGTGCTGGGCCTGCTGGTCCTGCCCTGGACCTGGTCCCCGGTGGCCTCCGCCGGGCTCTGGGGCCTGATGGTGTTCATGGGCGTGATCGGCGCTGCCGGCCATTTCATATTGATGAAGGCCTATGGGCGAGCCCCGGCATCGACGCTGATGCCCTACATGTATTGCCAGATCGGTTTCGCGGTGTTGTGCGGCTGGTGGGTGTTCGCCCATGCGCCGGATGCCTGGGCCTGGGGCGGTATCGCCGTGATCACCCTGTGTGGCATCGGCAGCGCCTGGCTGACGGCACGTCAACACCGGCCGCCGGCACGGCTGCCAGAGACCTGAGCTACCCCGGTGATGATGCGGCGACCGGCACGGCAGCAGCTTGATTGTTATAATAATATACTTGGCAGACAAGCTACCGGAGGCAATCCGCCGTGAAAATCACATCGATCGACACCGTCACCGTGGGTGCCGGCTGGAAGAACTGGCTGCTGCTCAAGGTACACACCGACAGCGCCATCCACGGTATCGGCGAAGGCACCCTGAACGGTTTCATCCGCACCACCGAGGCGGCGGTGCGCGAGCTCGAGCACCTGGTCATCGGGCAGGACCCGCGCCAGGTCAACCGGCTGTCCAGGCACCTGATGGACAGCGTGTCGCTCGACGGCGGACACATCCACCGCACGGCCGTGGCAGCGATCGAGGTCGCCTGCTGGGACATCCTGGGCAAGTCGCTCGGCGTGCCGATCCACCAGCTACTGGGGGGGCGGGTGCGCGACAGCGTGGCGGCTTATGCCAACGGCTGGTACCGCACCGAACGCACGCCGGAGCATTTCGTGGCGGCAGCGGAGGAAGTGGTGGCGATGGGCTTCCATGCGCTGAAGCTCGACCCCTTTGGTACCGCCCAGGGCTTCATCGACGAGGCCGAACTGCAGCTCGCCTACGACATCCTGCACGCGCTGCGGCAGCGTTTCGGCCCTTCATTGCGCATCCTGATCGATGTGCATGCGCGTTTCACCGAGGCCGACTCGCTGCGCGCCGCGCGCAAACTCGCACCGCTGGACCTGTACTGGTGGGAGGAGCCGACCACACGCGAACGCGAGCAGCCGGCCAACGCGGTGGCGCTGCAGTGCCCGATCCGCGTCGCCACGGGCGAGATGTACGACACCATTGGCCAGTTCTACACTCTGGCGGCAGGCGGTGGCGTCAACATCTTCCAGCCCGAGCCGATG
>JANOUM010000436.1:0-7512 GCA_031416855.1 Rhodoferax sp.
CACTGTCATGCCGGGCTTGATGAGCCTGCCCCGGACTCCGATCCGGGGGCATCCAGTGCAGTTGGCGCACTGGATTGCGGATCGAGTCCGCAATGACAGGCGGAGAAAAGTGGTACTTCTGCAATTTCCGTCTCCCTAAGCGGTAGTTGAGGGCGAGACATCGCCCTGTTGGTACCAGCCGAGCGCCATGCCTCACTCGATGTTCTGCACCTGCTCGCGCATCTGCTCGATCAGCACCTTCATATCGACCGAGAGGTGGGTCAGGGCCAGGGCGGCAGACTTGGCACCCATCGTATTGGCCTCGCGGTGCAACTCCTGGATCAGGAAATCCAGTCGCTTGCCGACCTCGCCGCCTTTCTTGATCAGCCGTTCCAGTTCGTCCAGGTGGGAACCCAGGCGGGTGATCTCCTCGGCCACATCGATCCGGATCGCGAACGCGGTGGCTTCGGCCAGCGCGCGGTCCTGTGCGGCTTCCGGGGCAACCGGGCCTTGTGCCGACGTCATGGCCTCGTTCCAGCGTTCGATGAACCGCTGGCGCTGTTGCGCCACCAGTTGCGGCACCAGCGGGATCGCCTGTTGCGCCAGGGCCCGGATCTCGGCAATGCGCTCCAGCAAGACCGTGGCCAGGCGGGCGCCCTCGCGTTTGCGTGCCAGCATCAGTTCCTTGAGCGCCCGATCGGCGAGTGGGAGCAGTTCCGGGCCCCAGTCGCGCTGACCGGGTTGCTCGGCCGCTGCCAGCCGGAGCACGTCGGAGACGCGCAAGGACTGGGCTTCGGGCAACCAGGCGCGGATGTTGTCCTGCACCGAACCCAGGCGCTGCAGCAGTCGGGGCGAGGGCTCGATCACCGGCCCGGCAACACCGGTGTCGATCGACACGCGGATCTCGACCTTGCCGCGCTTGAGTTGGCCACCGAGCAACGCGCGCAGTGCCGGCTCGTACTGGCGCAGCTCTTCCGGCAGGCGCAGCGAGAGGTCGAGGAATCGGCTGTTGACGGACCGGATTTCCAACCCCAGACCGTTCGCAACCAGGGTCTTGGGCTCGCCTGCGGCAGGCGTGGTGGCGGCACCGGATTGCACCGATGCGTAACCGGTCATACTGTAAACTGGCATGAAGTCGCTTCTCAAAGTGGTGGAAATTCCCCGGAGCGTGCGTGCGCGTCCGGATCGGACGCCAGACTCGAACAACTGAATACGTATGTCCAAGGCCAAACCTGCCGCATTACCGCCCGATACGATGATTGGCGGCTACCGCATTATCCGCAAAGTGGCTGCGGGCGGTTTTGGTTTGGTCTACCTGGCCCTGGACGCCGATGGCCAGCAGGTGGCAGTGAAGGAATACCTGCCCTCGTCGCTGGCCACCCGGGCAGCCGGCGAACTGGCGCCTTCTGTTCCGCCCGAAAAGCTCTCGTTGTACCGGCTCGGGCTGAAGAGTTTTTTCGAGGAAGGGCGCGCGCTGGCCCAGATATCGCACCCGTCGGTCGTTAGCGTGATGAATTTCTTCCGCGAGAACGAGACGGTGTACATGGTGATGAACTACCTTGAGGGCGCCGCCCTGCAGGACTTCATCATCACGGCGCGCGACCTCAAGCAGCAAAAGGTGTTCCGCGAGTCCACCATCCGCTCGTTGTTCGACGAGATCCTGCGCGGATTGCGCATCGTCCACCAGCACAAGATGCTGCACCTGGACATCAAGCCTGCCAATATCTTCATCACCGACGACAACCGATCGGTGCTGATCGATTTCGGCGCCGCCCGTGAAGTGCTGAGCAAGGAAGGCAACTTCATCCGCCCCATGTACACGCCGGGGTTCGCAGCACCCGAGATGTACCGGCGCGATTCGTCCATGGGTCCCTGGACCGACATCTACGCCATCGGTGCCTGCATCTATGCCTGCATGCAGGGCTACCCGCCCAACGAAGCGCCGCAACGGGTCGAAAAGGACCGGATCGCCACCGCCTTGACGCGGCTGCGGGGTGTCTATTCGGACAACCTGATCGAGGTGGTCGAATGGTGCATGGCACTCGACCCGCTGTCGCGCCCCCAGTCGGTGTTTTCGCTGCAAAAGGAGCTCAGCCGGGAAGGCGAGCGCCGCTACACCAAGCTGTCCGTGGCCGAGAAAGTGCGGCTTCAGTTCGACACCATGGTGACCGATACCAAAAAGAGCACAAAGAGCATTGCCGGATCGGTGATAAAACCAAAATGAAATTCTCTGTTTTCCAGGTCACACGAAAAGGCGGGCGTCAGCTTAATGAAGACCGCATGGGCTACAGCTATACCCGCAGCTCCGGCATCTTGTTGCTGGCGGATGGCATGGGTGGCCACCCGGAGGGCGAAGTGGCGGCGCAGCTGGCGCTGCAGGCGATCTCCGACCTGTACCAGAAGCAGGCCAACCCCAAGATCGACGATGTGACGCTGTTCCTGACTGCCGCGGTGATGGCAGCGCACCGGCAGATCATCAAATACGCAACGGAAAACGGCATGCTGGACACGCCGCGCACCACGGTGGTCGCGGCGCTGGTGCAGGACGGCATGGCCAGCTGGGTGCATTGCGGCGACTCGCGCCTGTACCTGGTGCGCGATGGCAAGTTGTTGGTGCGCACGCGCGACCATTCCTATATCGAGCAACCGTTCGCCAACCAGTCCGTGGCGCGGGCGGCGGAGCGACTCAATCGCAACATCCTCTTCACCTGCCTGGGCTCGCCCACCAAACCGGTGTTCGACATCGGTGGGCCGGTGCCGCTGCAGCAGGGTGACAAGGTGATGTTGTGTTCGGATGGGCTGTGGGGCAGCCTGGAAGACGACGACATCGTGCGCCAATTGAGCAGCAAGGTGGTCGGACAGTCGGTTCCCGACCTGGTTGAGAGCGCTTTGCAGAAGGCCGGTGCCACCAGCGACAACGTGACGGTCATTGCCCTGGAGTGGGAGTCCCCCGACGAATTCGAGACTACCCAGGGCGACGTGACGTCCAGCGAGACCAGCGACAGCGGGTTTTCCAGCACCGAACAGGCGGCCCGGGCCGACTCGGAGAACGATGACCTCGACGACGCGGCGATCGAGCGTTCCATCGCAGAGATCAATGAAGCCATCCGGCGCTCCGCATCCAAGCGGCGTTGAAACATCCGGGCATCGTGCCCATTCCCATTTTTTCAGGATTCATCCAGTGAGCGAATACCAACGAAGCGGCGGGCGTCGCGCCGACCAGATGCGCGATGTGCGCCTCACACGCGGCTACACGGTACATGCGGAGGGCTCGGTGCTGGTGGAGTTCGGCGCCACCAGGGTCCTGTGCACTGCCTCGGTCGAGGAGAAGGTGCCCCCCCACAAGCGCGGCAGTGGCGAGGGCTGGGTGACCGCCGAATACGGCATGTTGCCGCGCGCAACCCATACCCGCAGCGACCGCGAGGCGGCACGCGGCAAGCAGAGCGGGCGCACACAGGAAATCCAGCGTTTGATCGGGCGCTCGCTGCGCGCGGTGTTCGATCTCAAGAAACTCGGCGAGCGCACCATCCATCTCGACTGTGACGTGCTGCAGGCCGATGGCGGCACCCGCACAGCGAGCATCACGGGGGCCTACGTGGCCGCCCATGACGCGGTCACCCGCCTGATCGCCCAGGGCAAGCTCATCGAGTCGCCGCTGCTGGCGTCGGTGGCGGCGATCTCGGTCGGTATCCTGGACGGCACCCCGTTGCTGGATCTGGAATACACCGAGGACTCGGCCTGCGACACCGACATGAACGTGGTGATGACCGGTGTCGGGCACTTCGTGGAAGTGCAGGGCACTGCCGAGGGCAAGGCGTTCTCGCGCGCCGAGATGAACGCGCTGCTGACGCTGGCTGAAAAAGGTATTGGCGAGCTGATGCAGGCGCAACAACGAAGCCTGGCTGCCTGACATGCAGGCACGCATCGTCCTGGCGTCCAACAACCAGGGCAAACTCGACGAATTGCAGCGCATGCTGGAGCCGCTTGGGTACGTACTCCTCTGCCAGTCGACGCTCGGTGTTACCGAGGCACCCGAACCGCACCGTACTTTTGTTGAAAACGCGCTGGCCAAGGCCCGTCATGCAGCGCGCCTGAGTGGTTTGCCGGCGCTGGCCGACGACGCCGGGCTGTGCGTCGATGCATTCGGTGGCCTGCCAGGGGTGGACACGGCGTATTACGCCACCCAGTTCGGGTATCCCAAGGGCGATGACAACAACGTGACGGCCCTGCTGGAGCAGATGCGCAAGGTGGACAACCGGCGCGCGGTCATGGTGTCCACCCTGGTCGCCCTGCGCAGCGCCGACGACCCGGAGCCGCTGATTGCAGTCGGCCGTGCCGAGGGTGAAATCGCGCGTGCACCGGCCGGTGTGAACGGGTTTGGATTCGATCCCGTCATGTGGATCCCCGCGTTCGGCAAGACCTTTGCCGAACTGCCGGTCGAGGTCAAGAACGCCAACAGCCACCGCGGTCTCGCGGCGCAGCGCATGGTGGCCCTGATTCGCGCGCGCTGGGCCTGAAACCGATGGCGACGCAGGATCTGGCGCATTACATGCGCGCGGGCAGTCTTCAGCTGGGTGCCTTGCCACCCTTGTCCTTGTACGTGCACCTGCCCTGGTGCCTGAAGAAGTGCCCCTATTGCGACTTCAACTCGCATGAGATGGCACCGGGCGACATGCCCGAGCAGCGCTACCTCGATGCCCTGGTGGCCGACCTCGAAGCCGCTTTGGCGCTGGTGTGGGGCCGCACCGTGCACAGCGTCTTCATCGGCGGCGGCACACCCAGCCTGTTTTCACCTCAGGCCATCGACCGTCTGCTGGCGGACATCCGCGCCCGGCTGCGCCTGGCGCCGGACTGCGAGATCACGCTGGAGGCGAACCCCGGCACCTTCGAGAAGGACCGTTTCCGCGCGTTTCGCGGCGCTGGCGTGACCCGCCTGTCGGTTGGTGTGCAGAGTTTCAATGACCGTCATCTGCGCGCGCTCGGGCGCGTGCACGACAGCGCGCAGGCACTCGCCGCCGTGGAGGAGGCCGCACGGTCGTTCGACACCTTCAACCTGGACATGATGTACGCGCTGCCCGGGCAGACCATGGCCGAACTGGAGCGGGACATGGCGACGGCACTGGCCCTGCAAAGCCCGCACATCTCGATCTACCACCTGACAATTGAGCCCAACACCTATTTCGCAAAATTCCCGCCCAAGATTCCGGACCAGGACGCAGCGTATGACATGCTGGACCGGATCACCGAGCTGACGCAGGCCGCCGGTTTGCAGCGTTACGAGGTCTCGGCCTACGCGCGCAGCGGGCACCGCTGCTGGCACAACCTGAACTACTGGCAATTCGGCGACTACCTGGGCATCGGCGCCGGTGCCCACAGCAAGCTCAGTTTTGCGCACCGCATCGTGCGCCAGGTGCGCCACCGCGACCCCCGTCTCTACATGGACAAGGCGCTGGTGATGGACTGCGTGGCCAGCAGCGACGAGGTGCCACGCGCCGACCTGCCGTTCGAGTTCATGCTCAATGCGCTGCGGCTCAAGGACGGTTTTGCCCTGTCCAGTTTCATGGAACGAACCGGATTGCCGATAAGTGCCATAGAGTCGGGGCTGGCGCTTGCGCAGTCGCGGGACATGATCACCCGGGACCTGTCCAAAGTGGTTCCGAGCGCGCGCGGATTTGATTTCCTGACCGACCTGCAGTCGATGTTTTTGCCCCCCTCAGCCGGTTAGGCGACCGGGGCCGGGCGGCCGGGCGTGGTGACGGGATTGTGCATGTGTGGGGTTGGGAGGGCTGGGCCATGTTCTCTGTTTACGGCGCTTCGGGTCGTCTTTTTCGCGGCACGCTCGAACAGTTGCGCGAGCTCGGCCCGGTGCACTCCGTGGACCGGACGCGGGTCGTCGAGTCCGCCTGGCGCGACACATTGCCACCCATCCCGCCACAACACCACGCCGAGGCCGACAGTGCGCGCCATCGTGAGGCACTGGCTGCGTATGCCCGGCCCCGTCCGCCAGCCGGCCAGCGCTGGACCCGGATGCCGGTAGGCGATGTCATGAGTCGCGAGGTGTTGACTTTGCGCGACATCGACCCGGTGTCTCGTGCCTGGCGGCAACTCGATCAGCACCATGTCGGCCAGGCGCCGGTCGTCAATGCGTCCCAGGTGCTGGTCGGCATGGTGACGATGACCCTGCTCGCCAAGCTCTACACCAGCAGTCAGTTCGAGGAACGCACCCCGGCGCGGCGCTCGATCGCCAGCCAGACGCTTGCCAGCTGCATGCACACACCCGTGCCCAGTGTGGCGGCCGAAGCCGACCTGCGACGGGCGGCGGGCTTGTTGCTCGAATCGGCGCTTCCGGGGCTGGCAGTGGTGGACGAGGACGGGCGCGTGGCGGGTTTCGTGTCGCGCAGCGATGTGTTGCGGGTGGTGCTCGACGACACCAGCATCGACCAATGGGGCTAGGACTGCCTGTCGGCGGTCATGTGGCCGGCGAGGCGATGCACGTCGTTTGAAATCGACGGTACGATGCCTGTCAGTTCTCAACACAAGGATAGGCAGACAATCATGGGCACAGTAACCTGGTCGGGCGGCGTCGAACACTGGACGAACTAGGGCGACATACGTCTGTTCCTGTGGGAGAAGAAGGCGTCGCCAACGGTTCCATATGCCGGCACCATCCTGTTCGTGCACGGCTCCTCGATGGCCTCGCAACCGACCTTCGACCTGCATGTACCGGGCCGGCCTTATTCGTCGGCGATGGAGTGGTTCCGCGATCACGGCTTCGACAGCTGGACCATGGACAACGAAGGCTACGGCCGCTCCGACAAACACCGCGACATCAACTTCGACATCAGCAATGGCGCGGATGACCTGGCCGCCGGAAGTGCCTACATCCTGGAGCAGACCAAGGCCCCATCAGTGCTGGTCTACGGCATTTCGTCGGGTGCGCTCAAGGCTGCGCTGTTCGCCGAGCGCCACCCGCAGCGGGTGGCCAGGATCGCGCTGGACGCCTATGTGTGGACCGGCGAGGGCAGCCACACACTGGAGCAAAGGCGCAAGAAGCTGCCCGATTTCCTCGCCAGGAACCGCCGCCCGATCGACCGCGCCTTCGTGCACAGCATCTTCCAGCGCGACCATCCCGGCACTGCGGACGAGGCCACTGTCGACGCCTTCGCCGACGCGATTCTGACACTGGACGACTCGATGCCTACGGGCACCTATGTGGACATGTGCTCCAGGCTGCCGTTGACCGATCCGCGCAAGCTCACTGCGCCCACGCTCATCCTGCGTGGCGAGTACGACGGCATCGCCGGCATGGACGACCTGATCGACTACTTCAGGCTGCTGCCCAACATGAACAAGCAGTTCAGCGTCATGGCCGGCATCTCGCATGCGAGCTTCCAGCAGAAGAATTACATGATGGTCTACCAGATCCTGCACAGCTTCTTCACCATGCCGGCGCCGGCTTATCTGGGAGAGCAGGCATGAGAAACCTCCGCTTCAGGCTCCTCGCCGGCACCGTGCTGACCGCCGTTGCCACCA